>NZ_JBXAYB010000004.1:0-184786 GCF_056782115.1 Dellaglioa sp. CoH-56-MRSF-14
ATACTGGGATAAAGCCATTTAGAAACATATTAAATTTTATATTATTTCATCCGTCAACTTGACAGGGCCTAGTACATTGTTGAAACTTTTTTTCATTATTTAATGTATCGAACTGCGGTACCATATGCGGCAACTGATTGCATATCTTGACCAATTGAACCGGAATCAAAACGCATCATAACAACTGCATCAGCACCCATGCTTACTGCATTGTCGCGTAAACGATCAATAGCAGTATCTCTTGATTCAGCCATCATTTCTGTGTAGGCCTTAATTTCGCCACCGACAATATTTTTAAGACTGGCACCAATGTTTTTGATAACATTTTTAGATTGTGTTGTAAGGCCAAAAACTTCCCCAATTACTTCATATTCTCTACCCGGAATACTTTCCGTTGTAACGACTAGAATTTTATCTGACATCTATAAAACCTCCCTTTATTAGTATCTTCATAGTAACATAGTTACTTTATAAGAGACTGCAGATTTGAACTGATTATTTTGTCTCTTGGAGGACTTTAATTGTTTTAACTTTAACATTAGTTGTAGGTTTATCACTTGAATTAACTGCAACTGCGGCAATTTTATCAACAACATCCATCCCTTTGATAACTTGACCAAAGACAGTATAAGTACCATCAAGTGAAGGTGTGCCACCATTTTTGTATGCATCAATAATTTTTGACGGTGTGCCATCTTTAATATCAGCACTGGTACTTACATCTTGGTTATTTTGAACAATGTAGAATTGACTACCAATTGAATCAGGTTCTGACGTTTGTGCCATCGCTAAAGCACCACGGATGTGGTAAAGGTTACTTGAAATTTCAGCACCGAATGTATGACCATAAATACTTTCGCCACCAGTACCATCCCCTTTAGGATCGCCACCTTGAATCATAAATTCGTTAATAACACGATGGAAGAGGGTATTATTATAGTACCCTTTTTTACTATGAGTAATAAAATTCTTCACAGCTTTTGGTGCATATTCCGGGAATAATTTGATTTTGATATTTCCCTTTGTTGTCTGAATATCTACGACAGCTTCTTTTTTTGTTACTTTTGAACTAAGTTGTGGTAGTTCAACGTTTGACGCTACACTTGATGAAGAAGTAGTAGTTTCCGTATCATTTGTTGTTTCTGCATTTTGATGGTAGAAGAAGAACCCAATTCCCCCAAGAATAATGATAATAATTACTGCAATTAAACCAATCATTTTTTTGTTTTTCATATTAACCCCAAACTTTCTTTATTTAATTACTCTAGTTTAACGTACGAGGTAGAAGTTATACAAGTCTTAACTTAAACATCCAGTTTAGCGCTTGTATATAGTCATTATGATTGTTATATTTAACATATATAAATGGGGATGACTCACGGTTAAATGAGGATTTAATACTTATATGAACGTTATCAATTGTGAACGATATAAAAATTTACATAGTTAGAGGATTACAATACAATTATCGAAATGGATTAGTCAGATTTTGTATTGTTAAGAAAAGTAGTAGGGGGTTACGTTTTGTTAGTTGGTAATAAATTGGGAAATTTAGATTTATACATAGAAAAAATAATAAATAATGTCATGGCAAGAGATGTGACTCGTGTCACAGAATCGGGGATGGCATAATGGTAAAACAAAATAAGAAAGATAAAGAAAGATGGCGTCATCGGCATCCGTGGATTTTTAGAGTTATTGCAATATTTGGTGTTTTATTTTTATTAGGAGTTACGACGATAAGTATTTATATTGCGACAGTTATTAAGTCCGTGCCAACAGTTACAAGTCAGGAATTAATATCTGATGCCAGTTCAAATATGTATGATAAAGATGGCCAGTTAATTTGGTCTTCAGCGCTGAATAAACGAGTTTATGTTAAGTCAAAAGACATTCCTGAAACATATAGTAATCTGTTATTAGCAACAGAAGATCAAACATTTTACAAAGACGCGGGATTTTCGCCCTCCGGCTTATTTAATGCGGGACTTTCTTCCATTAAATCAGCTGTAGGTAAAGGGTCAGCTCGAGGTGGATCAAGTATTGAGCAACAGTTAATTAAATTAACTGTTTTTTCAACGAGTAATAAAGATCGGACTGTAGACCGGAAAATAAAAGAATTTTTCTTAGCGCAACAGTTATACCATAATTATAGTAAGAAACAGATTTTAGAGTTTTATGTTAATAAAATGAGTCTAGGCGAAGGATCATATGGGGCACAGACCATTTCAGAAACGTATTTTGGTAAAACTTTAAAACAATTGAGTATTAGTCAACAGGCAATTATAGCTGGATTGGGCCAAGCCCCTTCTACCTATAATTTATATTCAAACCCTAAAGCCGTTCAAACACGCCGAAATATAATATTAAAAACAGGGCTTGAGAATAAGGTAATTACAAAGAAACAATATAAAATTGCTGTCGCAGAATCAGTGACAAAAGATTTACAGAAACGCCATTGGATGGAAAATTCTGTTACAAAAAAAATTCTTGAAAATAATGCTTATGTTACTTCTGCCTTAGAACAAGTTAGCGATAAAGGGTACGATTTAGCTAAAACTCCATTACAAATTACAACAGCGCTTGATTCAAAGCAAAATGCGACTGTTAAAAAATTAGCTGATAATAAAAAATATTATCAAAATTCAGCAGAACAATCTGCAATTACAATTACAGATCCTAAAACGGGGAATATTGTTGCTCAATATGGTGGACGTCATCAAAAAACTGCCTTCAGTTATAATCGGGCAATTTCTACGCAGCGTTCGTCAGGATCAGGAATTAAGCCACTATTAGATTATGGCCCTGCTATTGAATACTTTGGGTGGGCAACCACACATGCCTTAGATGGCACTTCATATACTTATCCGGGAACTAATCTTGTTGCTCAGAATTTTGATAAAGTGAGTTATAAATCAATAACGATGCAAAACGCATTACGAGTTTCGGCTAATACACCAGCAATTAGAACGTTAAATACTGTTGGGAGTGCGAAGGCTAGCCAATTTTTAGCACAAGTAGGGATGGCTCAAAATAATGCACCTGCGGGGTCGCAGGCTATTGGACTCGATGTTTCTACCGAACAAATGGCGACAGCATATGGCACCGTTTCAAATGGCGGAACCTATCATGCGGCTCGTTACGTCACAAGTCTAAAATTTTCAGATAATAGTGTTAAAAAATATGAGGTAAATAGTAAACGTGCTATGAAGGCCTCAACAGCATTTATGCTAACGTCAATGATGGAAGGCGTACCTAATGCCGGTGGGACAGCGCCTTCTGCAAGAATTGATAATGTTCATCAGGCAATGAAGACAGGGACCGTCGGTTATTCTGCTTCATCGGGATTTCCAGCGAATGCAAATATGGATGTCTGGATGAATGGGTTCACTAAATCAACTTCTATTTCGATGTGGTTAGGGTATGATGAACCAATGAAAAAAGGACATTATATTACTGATGCTGCATCTGCAATGACAAATGTTAATTTATATCGTGACCTAATGGTACATTTTTCAAAAGAAAAGAATGCTGATAATAGTGAGTGGACAAAACCATCAACTGTTATACAATTGTCAGGAACTGGTCTTGCAGCTCAATATGAACCTAACGATAAAGTAGTAACGTTAGGCGTTAAAGAGCCAGAAAAAATTGATGTAAAAAAAGCTAAAATATATAAAACGTATTTGTCTAAAAAGATTGCTGAGGACACGTTAAAAATAAAATTAGAGGATCCTTCATATCACAAGAAACCTGAAGCATATAAAATTGGTTCATGGGAGCAGTCAACTCAGAAAAAATTAAATAATGTTCAGAAAAAATTAGACAAGGCTAATGATGGCATTAAGGCGGCTAAAGAGACGTTAGAGGGTGAATAAAAATGGAACCGAGATCAAGAGGGACAAAGCAAACAGGAAAAAAAACTGTTAACCGAGAAAATAAAGCAGATTTTAAACCAGAACAAGCTAGTCATAAATCGATACGACAATTTTTAAAGTGGGCGTATCGTATTTTGTTGTTTATTGCGGTTAGCTTGAGTATTTGGAGCGTCTATACGGTTATCAATCGGTATCAAATTAGTCTTGATTGGTCCAAAAATGATAATTCAAAATTAACAATGGCAAATCAAACGCCAGACTCACTCTACGACTCTAATGTTAAGTCTAAAGAAGCAAAACAAAAGTTTAATGAAATTTATGCAGATAGTTACAACATTAAAACAGAGGAGTTAACGACTAAAGCAACTTCAAGTGAAATGAAAAAATTAGATGATACATTATCAAATATTTCTAAGAATTCACGTGCTGATTACCAGACAAAATATGATAATTTATTAAAAAAAGTGAAAGTGAATTCATTATACCAAGATGTATTTGTTAAGGATGATGAACAAACAGTTAAAGTAAATGTGACCCCTGGAACGATTCAAAAATTGAATAATGAACAATTTGGGTACATTAATCAGTTATTGATTAATTCTTCAAATAAAGATCAATTTGCCAATCGAATTTATACACTACAAAAAAATTTGGCAAAAGATGCAATAGCAATAAACGGTGTAATGTCCATTGCCATGAAGACAGCCACGTATGACCCTTTGTCAGGTAATGTAGAAATCTTGAAAAAAAGTACAAGTCAGCAAATAGATGACTATACGAATGCTGTCAGTAAATTACACTATTCATGGAATAATCTTGCCTTTTTAAATCAAATTGAAGAAGTGATAGCTAAAGATTTAGCCACACAGACAGAGCAGTATCAGGTATTTGATGATTATAAAAAAGATCTTTCAGATAAGAAACAAGCCGATAAAAAGTTGGTTTCACTTGAAGAAACTTTATCTCATGCATTAAAAAAACAGGCTGAAGATAAGAAACAAGCTGAAATTTATATAAAAGTTCCTAAATTTGGATCTCAATCGGAAGCGCAAAAGTGGGCCAACAAAAACCATATAGAAATTGTATTTGTACAGAAATGGTCTGGGAAAAACATGATATTATCGGAGCCGAGTGAAGGAAACTTACTTAAGCGAACAGATAAATTAAAGGTAATTATCCAACACCAAAGTTATAAGGGAACTTCAGCAAATAAAATTTACTCGGGAGCAAGTAAAAAGTCATCCAGCGCATCAAGCCAGGAGGCAAAGGCAAGTTCTGTAGAAGAATCAAGTTCAACGGATGAAACAAGCTCTAGTTTAGAAGCCGACGCGTCATCAGATACAGCCGTAAGCAGTTCAGAATCAAGTGCTATTAGTAGTAGTACAAGCCAGGTAAGCAGTTCATCAGCTACTAAAATACAGTAAAAGTAGTTACAATACATTAAAATTGATGGTATTAAAATATATTACGAAAAAAAACTAAAAATATTCATATTATTTAGTTATACTAATGGAATATAAGACCGCTCAAAGTAGCAGATAAGATTATGATTTTCATTAAATTGGAAATGAAAGAGGAATAATATGAAATTATTGATGGTAGAGGATAATAAGGCAGTTTCTGAAATGATGTCGATGTTTTTTCAAAAAGAAAAATGGGACGTTCAGTACGCTTATGATGGTAATGATGCTGTTGCTATGTTTAATGAAGATCCGGATAGTTGGGATATGATTACGCTTGATTTGAATTTGCCTGGTATGGATGGCATGCAAGTCAGTTCTACGATTCGAAAAGTTTCAGCTAATGTCCCCATTATTATTTTAACGGCACGCGATACCGAAAGTGATCAAGTTCTTGGATTAGAAATGGGCGCAGATGATTATGTAACAAAGCCTTTTAGCCCAATAACATTGATTGCTAGAATTAAGGCCCTTCACCGCCGGGCAGAAAAACCAAGTGTTGGAACTGACGATGAAACAGAAAATGAAAGTACTAGTTTTGATATTGTCACAACTCACTTTAAATTAAGTACAGCTCGTCGAGAAGCATACTTACAAGACGTTTTAATTCATGATTTAACACCAAAAGAATTTGATTTGTTGAAAACGTTGGCCAATAAACCAAAACAAGTCTTTTCAAGAGAAAAACTATTGGAATTAGTTTGGGATTATGAATTTTTTGGTGATGAACGAACAGTTGATGCACATATTAAAAAATTACGTCAAAAAATTGAAAAAGTGGGTCCACAAGTTATTCAAACGGTGTGGGGTGTCGGTTATAAATTTGATGACTCAGGAGCTGGTTACTAATGAAGCTACTTTATCAGCAAATGTTAGCATTCTTCGCGGTTATTATTACATTGGTCATTGTATTTGGCGCTTTATTTTTAAATTTCACGAGTGATATGGTCTATAAAAATACATGGACACAATTGGAAGGTTACTCGGATAGTTTAATGTCAGAATCAATGGTTTTAAAAACAACCGATTCAAAAACGCAATTTAATTTAAACTTAAATAATTTAAGAAATGCAGAATTAATTTTAAAAACGCAAAATGTTCGATTTACTATTTATACTAAAAAATCTAAAATTATCTATCCTGATAATGCGGTACAGGACAATATTACAAGTGAGCAGTGGAAAAAATTGGAAAATGGTGAAGTTGTTCACCGTACACCGCATATTAATAGACAATTAAAAACAGATATGAAAGCAATTAATATGACCGATATTTTGAAACCTTATTTTTATAATGGTAAATTATATGCGGTTATATCGGTTGGAGCCAATGTTTCTAATATTCAATCCAATATGAGTCAAATGACTCAGAATTTGGTTATTGCGTTTATTGTCTCTGTTATCGCTGGAATTATTTTGAGTTATCTTTTAGCGAGATACTCTGTTTCTAGAATTAATCGATTGAGACGTGCAACTCGAATGGTTGCTGATGGTAATTTTGATGTGCATATCGAAAGTAGACATCGAGATGAAATAGATGATTTGGCACAAGATTTTGATGGCATGGTTTCTTCATTGAAAGAATCAGAGAAAGAAATAAAACGTCAAGAAGAACGTCGTAGACAATTTATGGCTGACGCTGCACACGAAATGCGTACACCGTTGACAACTATTAACGGACTACTTGAAGGGCTAGCATACGATGCAATTCCAGAAGAGAGCAAAGGGAAGAGCATTGAACTAATGCAAAGTGAAACTAAGCGATTAATCCGATTAGTCAATGAAAATTTAGACTATGAAAAAATTAGGACAAATCAAATTACGCTAGCACCAAGTAATTTTGATGCGGTTATTGTTTTGAATAACATCGTTGAACAACTAACAAAAAAAGCAATAGAAGCCGACGATAAGATTGAATTAAGTGTTCCTAAAAACTTAATGGTTTTTGCGGATTACGATCGATTTGTGCAAGTTATTTTTAACATTACGCAAAACGCCATTCAATTCACTCAATCAGGAACGATTCATATTTCAGCTGAACGTGGTTACCATGAAAGTATCTTTAGGATTACTGATACAGGTATTGGCATGACAAAAGACCAGCTAGAAAATATTTGGGAACGTTACTACAAGGCAGATCCATCTCGTAAGAGTACTAAGTACGGAGAATCAGGATTGGGATTATCAATTGTTCATCAATTAATGCAACTTCATAACGGAAAAGTTGAAGTGATGAGTACTGAAGGAAAAGGGACAACGTTTACATTGACGTTTCCAAATCAAGAAAATGAATAAATAGTTAAAAAATTATTAAAGAATGATTTCTATATACAAATAGAAATCGTTCTTTTTTGTGATATAGATGTAATTCTGTTACACTAAAAAGCGGTTAATAAGATTATTAACTAAGTTTAATATTACAAAATTGTTAGGTTAGTATGACATAGATGAATGCTAAACGGGGGAAAAAAAGTGTATACTATATTCATTCTAAGGGGGATGTGATAAATATGAGCCAAAAATGGCATGATTTAAAAGAAAATGAAGTTTTTATGTTTATCGTTCGAACTGCCTTTTATTTTATTGTATTGGCGATGCTAGTTTACCTGTATTCATTTAAAGGTATAAGTAATGGTACGTTTATCTATAATGAATTTTAAAGGAGAGCAAAGACATGATAAAAAATGTAATTAATCAAATTGATATGATCGCAATGTCCGATCCCAATCGCATTGTTTACAATGATTTGGGTGAGACAAATACTTATCAACAGTTAAAAGAAAAATCTGATGCATTAGCATTGCATTTGATTGAATTAAATTTAGATAATAAACGTCCAATTATGATATATGGAAATCAAAAATTTAATATGCTAGTGGCTTTTTTAGGAAGCGTTAAAGCAGGGCACGCATATATTCCAATTGATTCGCACTCACCAGCTGAGCGTTTAGAGTCAATTCAAGAAGTTGCGAAACCAGTCGCTTGTATAGCTGTAGCAGAATTACCTGAAGTTAAACTCGATGTACCTGTAATTTTATCAACTGAATTAACAGAAATTATTGAGAATAATCAAGGGGTAGAAGTTCCTGATCCTAGTTTCCAAGTAACTGGTAAAGATAACTTCTATATTATCTTTACATCTGGTACGACTGGACAGCCAAAAGGGGTTCAAATTAGTCATGATAACTTGATAAGTTACGTGAACTGGATGATAGAAGATTTCTCTCTACCAGAACATCCCAATAGTCTATCTCAGGCACCATACTCATTTGATTTATCAGTAATGGACTTGTATCCTACATTAACTATGGGTGGTAAGTTATCTGTTTTACCTCAAGAAGTGACGGATAATTTCAAAGTTCTTTTCCAAACGTTACCTACTCTGGACTTACAAGTTTGGGTTTCAACACCATCATTTATTGATATTTGTTTATTAGAACCAACGTTTGATGATAAACATTTACCAGATCTTAGTCGATTCTTATTTTGTGGTGAAGAATTAACTCACAAAACAGCTGCAGCATTGAAGCAAAGATTCCCAATGGCTAAGATATTTAATACGTATGGTCCTACGGAAGCAACAGTTGCGGTTTCGAGTGTTGAGATTACTGATGCTATTTTAGAACAATACCCACGATTACCAATTGGTTATGCCAAATCAGATACAAAGATGGTTGTAGTTAATCCAGAAAATGAACTAGTACCAAATGGTGATGAAGGTGAATTAATTATTGCTGGACCTAGTGTCTCAAAAGGTTATCTTAACAATCCTGAAAAAACGGCCAGTGCTTTTTTTGAAATGGATGGCGTAGCTGCCTATCGAACTGGTGATGCAGCAATCATAAATTCTGAAGGGATGTTGTTATATCGTGGACGAATTGATTTCCAGGTTAAACTACATGGTTACCGAATTGAATTAGAAGAAGTTGACCATCATGTGTCATCGCATCCATTTGTAAAACAAGCAATCACTATTCCAAAATATAATAAGGATCATAAAGTGGTTCAATTAATTGCGTATGTTGTTCAAAATGATAATCCAGTTGAACGAGACTCAGAATTAACAGTTGAAATTAAAAAATACTTGTTAGATACAATGATGTCATATATGATTCCACAGAAGTTTGTTTATGTTGATGTTTTACCATTAACGCAAAATGGTAAAATTGATCGGAAAACACTAATAAATGAGGTGAATGCTTAATGGTATCATTCCAACCTTATGTCAATCCGATGTACTTTCTATATCTTATTGTTGTTTTAATTCCAATTATTGTTGGTTTGCTTAATGGTAAAAGATTTAGATTGTATGAAACGTTAATTTCATTACTCTTTATTTTCTTAATATTTGGCGGTCCAAAACTTCACGAAGGCTTTAATTTACTTATTTATATAATTTTTGAAGTCTTACTTATCGGTTTATACATGAATTATCGTAGTAAGTATAATCAAACGTGGGTTTTTATTATGGCTGTCCTTTTAGCGATAGCACCATTATCCATCGTAAAAATAACACCAGCCATTAATAATGGTATACCATCAATTATTGGCTTTTTAGGAATTAGTTATTTAACGTTTAAAGCGGTTCAAATGATTATGGAATCGCGAGATGGTAGTATTAAGAAATTTGATTTGATGCTAACCTTACAATTTTTATTGTTTTTCCCAACTATCTCATCGGGACCAATCGATCGTTACAGACGGTTTGTTAAAGATTATCAAAATGTCCCAAGTCGAGAAAAATATTTAGAAATGTTACAAAAGGGTGTATTTTACATTTTCTTAGGTTTCTTATATAAATTTTTACTAGCATACCTATTTGGTACGATGCTGTTACCTCACGTCGCACGTATTGCATTACTAGACGGTGGTATATCGTGGGCCTTAGTTGGTTACATGTACACGTACAGTATGGATTTATTTTTTGATTTTGCTGGTTATAGTTTATTCGCAGTTGGTATCAGTTACTTTATGGGAATTGAAACACCTCCTAACTTTAATAGACCTTTCATCGCACACAATATTAAAGACTTTTGGAATCGTTGGCACATGACACTTTCATTCTGGTTCCGTGATTTTGTTTATATGAGATTAGTCTTTTTTATGATGAAACATAAATTAATTAAAAGTCGAATAACAACAGCTATTGTTGGTTATTTTGGATTATTCTTACTCATGGGATTTTGGCACGGGGTTACTTGGTATTACATTGCCTATGGCCTATTCCATGCGATAGCTATCGTCATTAATGATGCATGGCTCAGATTTAAAAAGAAACATAAAACCAGTATTCCAAGTAATAAATTTACAGAAATTTTTGCAATCTTTATTACGTTTAACATCGTTTGCTTAAGTTTCTTAATCTTTTCAGGATTTTTGGACAAACTATATTTTTCATAAAATAGATAATTAGAGGAGAATTGATATGAACACAAAAGATAAAGTTTTAGATATATTAGAAGAGACAACAGGTAGCGCAGAAGTTAGAAATAATTTAGATTTAAATGTTTTTGATGAAGGCCTATTAGATTCAATGGGTTCAATTCAATTAATCTTAGAATTACAAAATGAATTAGGTGTTGATATTCCAATTTCAGAGTTTGAACGTTCTGAGTGGGCAACACCAAATTTAATTATTGCAAAAGTAGAAAGCTTGATCTAAATGGGATTGAAAAAGAAGTTATTCATGATCATTGGGCCTGTTGTTTTGGCTGTTGCATTACTATTAGCCATACTACTTGCACCAGTCAATTATAATTTCAGTTCTGCAAAAACTGAAGAAAAAGCAGCAGTATCGCAATCTACTTTAATTTTAAAGGGCTCTGCTATTCGTCAAAAGGCATTAGATGATGGTTATGTGGCATTTATCGGTTCATCCGAATTTTCACGGATGGATTCGATGCATCCTTCAGTTTTAGCGAAAAAATATAATCGTTCATATCGTCCATTTTTAATGGGAACTGGTGGGACACAATCGCTTAATCATTATTTTTATTTACAAGGTATCAAAAATCAATTAAGAAATAAAAAAGCAGTTATGGTGGTATCACCACAATGGTTTGTTCCTAATGGTGTAAGAAAGCAGGTATTTAATAATTTTTATTCACCATTACAAACAACAGAGTGGTTACTATCTGCAAATGCTAACAGCCTGTCAGATCGTTATGCTGCCAACAGATTTATTACTTTAATGTCTGGTGAAGGAAATGAATCTGTACTGAATGCAATGCATAAAATTGCTGAAGGACAGTCGTTATCTGAAGCGGATGCTACGATGCTTCGCTTGAAATTAACGATTTTGAATCATGAAGATCAATTATTCTCAGGTTTTCCGATGGCCGATCGAACACAGACTATCGACAAACAAACTAAGAACCTTCCAGCAAAATATGATTTAAATAAATTAAATATTCTTGCCGGTAAATATGGTGCTAAATGGACAACCAATAATGATTTTGCAATCAAAAATAGTTATTGGGATAAAAATAAGCTTAACAAAAAAATTGGTAAGCTTGCAGGTACACAGACTAAATTAAATTATGATCATTCTGTTGAATTTTCAGATTTCCAATTAATTTTAAATCAGTTTGCTAAAGAACATACTGACGTCTTGTTTATTATTCCACCTGTAAACCAACGTTGGGCAAGTTATACTGGACTATCGTCGAAGATGCTAGCTAACTTTGATGGTAAGGTTACAAAGCAATTGAAATCCCAAGGATTTAATAAAATTGCTGATTTCAGTAAAGATGGTAATGAAGAATACTTCATGGAAGATACGATTCATTTAGGTTGGAAAGGTTGGGTTGCGGTTGATAGTTATGTGAACCCATTCCTGACTCAAAAACAAGTTAAACCTAAATATCATTTAAATAATTATTATTACTCAGAAGATTGGCAACAAGAATAAAAAATAATTGGAATAAACCCTTATTGCATATGCAATGAGGGTTTATTCTATTATAGGAGATTCTGCAAAGGGAATGATTTGCGGTTGAGTAAGTAACTCTGTCTGTTTAGTTGTGATAATAATGCTTAAATCTAATTGGCAGGTTAATTCTGTGACTAAATCAATGAAGAATCTTGTTTCTATTATTGAAAATTCATCAATTAAGCCTGATAAAATGATCACCGAATAATCGTTTAAGATAGCTCTAAAAATTAAAATAAGTGTTTCATCAAAGTGACTTAAATCAGTCGTTTTTTTGTTGATAAAATTCGGTGAATAGTGGTGAAAATATTGTCCATAAATTAATTTTGAAATAGTTTTATATGTTTTTTTGTGCTGTTTCTTAGATGTTAAACCCATATTTTGTGTGATAGTTAGATAAGGAACTATTAAGCTTAGTTCTTCAATTGTGATTAAAGTAACTAAATTTGAATTAATAAAGTCTTGATTTTCAAGTTGATTTACGAATTCAAATGATTTATCTAAAATGATTGAAACCGAATGGGTAGGGAATAATGAGGTTAATGATTGAGTTGTATTAGTGTATTTTTTTAGTTGCATTGTGATGCCTCCTATAATTTAATGAGATGAGTTACGGGTAGAGAATAAGACAGATAGGAATGAAATAAGGCTAATAGTTATACCGCCAGCAAATAGATATGCAGAATTAATGAATGATTCTTGCGAGATTAATGTACTAAATTGTACGTTTGTAGAGGAAATTAAAAAATTCCCATTAAAATTGGTTAATTTATGTGACAGTAATTCTAATAACTCAGAGGATATTTCTGAGGGAGAAAGTTGCATAGCTAATGAATGGGTTAGCCAATAAATATTTAGTTCTCTCAGCAATGAAGTATAGTTATTTTTAAAGAAGAAAATTAAAATTATCACTAAAATTAATGCTGCTATAAAGATAATAAGGACTTCAAGAGCGAATGCAAATGCGACTTTAGGCTGACTTTCGCCGATATTGTGTAAACTAAGATATTCGTTGATACGCTTGTTGATGATTTTTTTATAAACAACAATACTGATAGTAATACCCGCTATCAATAACCCAATAATAATAGGGTAGATTAGGCTGACTTGTTGTTTATGAATATCTGTTAAGACACTAAGTAAATTAGAACTAGATGTACTATTAACATTAATATGAGCAAGCATTTTTTTAAAACTTTTAAATGATTCAAATGAAATTTGATTAAATAATAAGTTTGAGAGACCGATTAGTATTGTGAAAAAAAATATGATAAATAACCCAACTGTTTGTTTCTTATGATAAAAAATACTAGATAATGATTGTAGAATTAAAGACATAATGACACCTCTTCGATTAATCTATATGACTAATTTTAAATAATAGTTATGAACATTATGTGAAGTTGTTTAGAATAAAAAAATAAACGTTACCGAAATTTATTTTTCGGTAGCGTTTATTTTGAACTGGTACTTGAACTTGAACTTGTAACAGTTTTTGAAGAAGAACTTGCAGTTGGTGCCTTTAATTCAGGAGCATCTGTTTGATATAAGGTTGTTGTCGACTTATTGCCATGTTTTGAATAGAGGCTTGTCGAATTGTTTTTAAGCGTTTCTTGTAATTTTAGTAATTTACTATATTGATTCTTATAGTTATAGTCACTTGGTTGCGTTGGCTTAAAATTCTTTGGTGTATAGTAACGTAATAAGTTTTGATTATTGACTGTATCCGATAAATTTAGTTCGGTACTGACTTTTGTCTGATCTTTCTTTATTGTTTCCTTAACAATTTTAGAAGGGTGCGTAACTTCTTTACCTGTTACATTATCATAAATTGTAGAATCTAAAACAGTATAATTAGGTGTAATGAAGTTTTCATTTCTAAACGCAACTGTCTGATCGTGATTCTTAGAAAATAAATCTGTCCCAAATTGAACATATGATGACGAATCTAGGCCTAATAAGTGAAGAAGGGTAGGTAAGACATCAACTTCACCACCATATTGATTTTGGATGCCACCATTTTTACTTCCAGGAATATTAATCATAAATGGAACACGTTGTAATTGTGTATTATCAAATGAGCTCCATGTTTCGGATGATTTACCAAGAAGTTTAGCAAGCTTCACATTTCTTGAATTTGAAATACCGTAATGGTCACCATAGAGGACAACCATTGTATTATTAGATAATCCAGATTTTTTTAAGTATGTGAAAAATTCTTTAACTGATTCGTCTAAATAATGAGCCGTTTGGAAGTAATTATTAACAGACGTATCACCTGTATCTGGAACTTCAAAGTCTTTATTTTTTGAATCAATATCAAATGGGAAATGATTTGACACGGTAATGAATTTTGCATAAAAAGGTTGCTGTAATTTTTCTAAATATTTAACTGAATCATTGAATAATAACTTATCTTTTAGACCGTATTCTAGAGTGTTATTTGCAGACGTATCATAATAACTTGAATCAAAGAAGTATTGGTATCCCATACTTTTATAAACGGAATCTCTGTTCCAAAATGATCCAATATTACCGTGGAAAACAGCACTAGAATAACCAGCGGTTTGATTTAAGATAGCGGGAGCTGCTTCAAATGTATTTTCGGATCCAAGAGATGTGAAAACAGATCCTTGAGGTAATCCATAGATACTTGTTTCTAAGAGATTCTCAGCATCAGATGTTTTACCTTGTCCGACTTGATTGAAAAAATTAGGAAAACTATAAGTTTCTTTACCATTGTATAGAGAATTTAAGAAGGGTGTGACTTCTTTTCCATTCACCTTAAAGTTAATTAAAAATTGTTGAAAACTTTCTAAATGGAGCACAATAACATTTTTACCTTTTGCGATACCATACATATTTGGATTAGGTGCTGCATAATGTGACTTTGTAAAATCAAGGACATCATTTAAATCAGAACTTTCAGCAGTATCGCGAACCCGATTGTTTTTAACTGTTTTGAAACTGTCGTAGACGGTATATGAATCAATTCCTAAGTATTTAACAATATAATTACGATCAAACGTTCTCGTAATTAATTGTGGTCGGTCAATTTCGCCTAATGTTAAACTTGCCAATGTTAGCATTATTGAGAATGATGTAATTGCAAACGCGTTAAGTTTACTGAATGGTCGAGTGTTAAATTTTAAATAGCGAGTTAAGAATAAGCAAATAATAAGCACTAAGTCAATGACGTAAAAAATATCGTGTGGTTTCATTAAAGCAAAAGAGCTGCCACTAATACCTTCAGAAACTTTAGAATAACCTAACATTGTATTAATTGTCATAAAATCAGTAAATTCTCGATAATAAATAACATTAAAAAATAGTAATGCTGAGTTCGCAATGTAAATTAAAAACATAGTCAAATATGAAATAACTGGTTTTTTAATGTATAATGCAAGTCCGAGTAGTAGCATGGTTGTGCCAAGTGGATTTAACAAAAGGACAAAGTATTGATAAATTCCTGAAACACCAAGGTTAAAATCAATAAGATATGCAGTAATTGTTTTTAACCAGAAAAGAAACAGAAGTAGGGTGAAAAATCCAAGCTTTGTGTTTAGAAATGTTCTAAATCGTTTGAGTGTCTGCACGGTTTGAACCGTCCTTTCGAGTATAATCAAATTAAAATCGTAACTGTAGTTTACAGTCTATATTAAATTTGTGTCAATTGATGCTAAGCTTTGTTAATGCATTTTTAACTTATTAAATTTACATGAAAAATAATGGTACATACTAAAATATCATGTTTTTATTTGTTAATATAGGAGAAGATGGAAGGTGAGGTTGAAAGAATGTTATTTTTATCAAAATTATATGAATACGTTTTACATCATTACTCACAAGGTATTAACCACTTTCCATTAATCCATCTTATTTTTTTAAGTGTTGATAAAACAATTTTTTACTTAATCGTGTATCTTGTTATTCGAGTAAGTATAGGGTTGTATCAAAAGAAAAAAATAAACTTCAGAACAGAATTTGTAAGGCTATTATTAGTTGCGTACCTCGTTTTATTAGTTGAATTGACGGTATTTAGATATGTCTATTTCCCATGGGATATCCGATTGAATTCAACCTATAATTTTCATTCTATCAATTGGACACCGTTAATTGAAACAATTAAACTGACAAATGGACAATCTTTGTTCGATTTCGTGTATAATCTATATGGTAACATTCTTTGGTTTGTTCCGTTAGGAATTATTTTACCCAGTCTAAAGCAATTTAAAAAGTATTCTCTAGTAAAAACAATGTTGGTTGGTATTTGTTTATCAATCGCTATTGAATGTGGACAGTTTGTACTAGGATCCGGAGTTAGTGATATAGATGATATCATTTTTAATTCATTGGGTACATTGATAGGCTGTGGGCTATATCTTATCTTAAATCAAATATTAAATAAAAAAGACGTTAAAAAATAGAAGGAGTGCTAGTCATTGAGAAAAGTAGAAATTATTTCACATGCAGCAAAAAAGTTTAAAAATGGATACCCATTAATTGATAAGGAAGATTTACAAACAACTCGTGATTTTAAAGAAGGAGAATGGGTTGCATTAACGCTACATAATCAATTTGTCGCTTATGGTTATTTTGCAGAACAAAATCGTGGGGATGGCTGGATTTTTTCACGAAATGAAGAATCACGTATTGATGAAGATTTTTTCTCAAAATTATTTAATAACGCTCGAATGAACCGTAAATCATTATTTACTAATAAGGAGACGAATGCCTTTCGTTTCTTTAACGGTGAAGGTGAAGGTATCGGTGGATTAACAATTGATTATTACGACGATTATTATGTATTTACTTGGTATAGCTTAGGTCTTTACCAACACAAAGATATGATTTATAGTGCATTTTCTGATGCAGTTACAAGTTATAAAGGTATTTATGCTAATCTTCGTTACGATACAAAGGGTGAACCATCAACATTCAAAGTTCGTGGAAAAGATGCACCTACGCCACTTATTGTTCAAGAAAATGGCCTTCAATTTGCTGCATATCTTAATGAAACAACGACAGGACTTTTCTTAGAACAACGTGAAATGCGTAAAGCAATTATGAATAAATATGCTGAAGGAAAACTTGTGTTTAACGGATTTAGTAATACAGGTGCAACATCAGTTGCTGCATCAGTAGGTGGCGCACTTAAAACAGTTAGTGTAGATGTGAATAATAAAAATATTGATCGTACAAAAGAACAATTTGTACTTAATAATATTGATCCTGAAAAACAAGAAATTCGTGGAATGGATGTTTTCGGCTATTTAGATTATGCAAAGAAACACCATATTAACTATGATTTAGTTATTTTGGATCCACCAAGTTTTGTACGTTCAAAGAAAAGAACATTCTCAGTTCAAAAAGATTATGTTCAACTTGCTGAAGATGCTATTGATATTACACAAAAAGATGGTGTTATCATGTTCTCAACTAATTCGGCAGGATTGACGCTCAAAAAATTAAAAGAACAAATCACAGAAGCTTTTGCTAATAAGAATCGTTCATTTACATTACTTGAAACATTCCGTTTATCAAGTGACTTTGTAACAAACAAGGAATATCGTCAAGGTAATTATTTAAAAACGTTAGTTATTAAAGTTGATTAATTAAAAAACAATCCTATTTATTATTAAATAGGATTGTTTTTTTTCGTAAAATATAAAAAATTCATAAAAACAAAATGCTTGTAATTAAACGTTTATGAGTGTTTTTGATGGATTTCGAATGTAACCCGTTTCAAATGTTGCTAAAGCTATCATCAAATTTTTGTTTTAAGGGTTGTAAATACGGTTACTTTACTGCTAAAATAGTTAAATCGCGAAAAAAGAATAAAAGAGAGAGAGTAGAGGATTTAATTAATTATGATTATCTTAATGGCAGTAATCCCTGCAATTGCATGGGGTAGTATTGGACTTATAAGTGGAAAACTTGGCGGAACTGCCAACCAACAAACAGTTGGTATGACATGGGGTGCCTTGATTTTTGGAATTGCCATTTATGGTATTTATCAACCAGAAATGGACACAAAAGTCTGGATTATTGGTATCGTTTCTGGTTTATTTTGGAGTTTAGGTCAAAATCAACAATTCCATGCTATGAAAGCAATCGGAATCTCAAAAACAGTTCCTGTTTCAACAGGCTTACAGTTAGCTGGTAATGCGTTGGCAGGTGTCATACTGTTTAATGAATGGAAGACAACTCAAATGGTTGTGATTGGTACTATAGCGATGATCGTTATTATTGCTGGTGCTGCTTTGACATCATTGAGAGATAAAAAAAATTCAGTTCTATCTGATTCAGAAAAAAATGAGAATACTGCTGCTGGTGTACGTGCTATTATTTTGTCAACAATTGGTTACGTAGGTTATACAATTGTTGTTCATTATGCAACAGTGGGCATGACTGCTGATGAATCACGTGCATTTACAATGGCAACAATCTTGCCACAAGCTGTTGGTATGGTTATAGGTGCTGGATTTGTTGCGCTTATTGCAAATGAAGTTATTATGCACTCATCAACTTTTAAAAATGTATTAACGGGACTTATTTGGGGCGCTGGTAACATCTTTATGTTCTTATCAATTCCTAAATTAGGTCAAGCTGTTAGTTTTTCATTTTCTCAAATGGGAGTGGTTATTTCAACATTCGGTAGTATCTACTTATTAGGAGAAAAGAAGACTAAGCATGAGATGATTTATGTCACACTTGGATCAATATTTGTTATTTTAGGTGTTATTATGTTAGGAATTATGAAAACTTTATAAAATGGTGAAGGAGTGTTAATCGATGGATTTAAGGAAAAAAGAATTTGCGACAACTCATCATGTTAGTAAATTAAAAAGAACCCTTAAAACCGGTGATCTCATTCTTTTAGGGTTAGGCGCAACAGTTGGTACAGGTATTTTCGTTGTTACGGGGAATGCTGCCAGTCAAGAGGCTGGTCCTGCCCTTATTTTGTCGTTTATTATTGCCGCAATTGCAGTTATAATGAACGGCTTTTCTTATGCAGAATTTTCATCAAGAATACCAGTTTCTGGTGGTTCGTATAATTATGTTTATGTTATTTTTGGTGAGTTTATAGCCTGGTTCGTTAGTTGGTTTACCATTTGTGAATATATTCTAGCGGGGGCTTCTGTTGCCTCAGGTTGGTCTGCGTATATGCAGGGGTTCTTGATAGGGCTTAATATCCACCTGCCTGTTGCGCTGAGTGCATCGTATAATGCAGCAAGAGGGTCATATATCGATATTATTGCTGTTATAATTACGTTAGTCGTTACATGGTTAACAACATTTGAAGCAAAAAAGGCACTACGTTTAAGCAAAATAATGGTATTTGTAAAATTTGCGATTATTCTTTTATTTATAGTAGTGGGTGTTTTTTACATTAAACCTGGTAACTGGCAACCCTTTATGCCATTTGGTACAAGTGGGGTAATGAGTGGGGCCGCATTAGTATTTTTTGCCTTTTTAGGGTTTGAATCTATTGCGATGGCATCAGACGAAGTAATTGATCCGCAAAAGACAATTCCAAAAGGAATTATTGGTGCGATAAGTATTTCTGCTATTTTTTATATTATTGTTACGTTAGTATTAACCGGAATTGTCCCGTATACACAATTAAATGTTAGTGATCCAGTTGCATTTGCGATGCGATTTGTAAATCAGAGTATTATTGGAAATATAATCTCGGTAGGTGCAATAATAACGCTTCTAAGCGTCTTAATTGCATTAGCCTATGGTTTATCGAGAATGATTTATTCGGAGGCGAGAGACGGATTATTGCCCCAATACTTAGCAAAAATTAGCGATAAGACGAATGCGCCCAAAGCAGCATCATGGACAGTCGGTATTTTTATTGCGATTGCAAGTGGGTTAGTGTCTATTGAAAGTTTAGCCAAATTGACTAATATTGTAACGTTAACCGTACTTGTTATTTTGGCTTTGGCATTAATAAGTTTAAGGAAACAATTTGGTGAACCTAGTAAAGGCCAATTTAGAGTTCCATTTGTACCATTGTTACCAATCTTGTCTATAATTATTTCAGTCTATTTGATGATTCAGTTACCGATTAATATCTGGGTTGCCTTTCTAATTTGGATTATTATAGGATTAGTTGCTTATTACGGTTACGGATATTCTCATAGTAAACAAAAAAAATAACGGAATTTGTAATTAAAGTTCTGTTTGACTGTTATATTTTCTACTAAGTATTGTATAATGTAAGTTGTTAAATAAAGAATATGAGGGAGATAATTAAAATGGCACATATTTCATTCGATAGTTCTAACTTATCAAAATTCGTCCAAGACAATGAACTTGGCGAAATGCAAGCACTTGTTACTGCAGCAGATAGTGAATTACGCAACGGTACAGGGGCAGGTAGTGATTTCCGTGGATTTTTAGATTTACCTAAAGACTACGATAAAGAAGAATTCGCTCGTATTAAAACAGCAGCTAAAAAAATTCAATCTAATTCAGAAGTTTTAGTCGTTATCGGTATTGGTGGTTCATATTTAGGTGCTCGCGCAGCTATTGAATTCTTAAACCATACATTCTATAACTTATTACCAGCTGAAAAAAGAAATGCACCTCAAATCTTATTTGCTGGAAATTCAATTAGTCCTTCATACGTACATGATTTAGTAGATTTAATTGGTGATCGTGATTTCTCAGTTAATATTATTTCTAAATCAGGTACAACAACAGAACCTTCAATTGCTTTCCGTGTTTTCAAAGAAAAATTAATCGCAAAATATGGTAAAGAAGAAGCTAACTCACGTATCTACGCTACAACTGATCGTAAAGTTGGTGCCTTAAAAGTTGAAGCTGATTCTGAAGGCTATGAAGCATTTGTTATTCCTGATGACGTTGGTGGCCGTTTCTCAGTTCTTACTGCTGTTGGTTTATTACCAATTGCTGCTTCAGGTGCTGATATTGATGCCTTGATGCAAGGTGCTGAAGACGCACGTGTTGAATATTCAGATGCTGATTTAACAAAAAATGAAGCATATCAATACGCAGCTTTACGTAATATTTTATACCGTAAAGGTTACACAACTGAAATTCTAGAAAACTACGAACCAAGTTTACAATATTTCTCAGAATGGTGGAAACAATTGATGGGCGAATCTGAAGGTAAAGATCAAAAGGGTATTTACCCATCTTCAGCTAATTTCTCAACTGATTTACATTCATTAGGCCAATATATTCAAGAAGGCCGTCGTAACTTGATGGAAACTGTAATTAATGTGGGAACTCCCGTTAATGATACTGCTATTCCTGAAGAAGAGGGCGATCTTGATGGCTTAGGCTACTTAGAAGGTAAGACAATGGACTTTGTTAATACAAAGGCTTTCCAAGGTGTTGTTTTAGCTCATACTGATGGTAATGTTCCTAACATGATTTTGAACATTCCTACACAAGACGCTTACACATTAGGATATACAATTTACTTCTTTGAAGCAGCTGTAGCTGTATCTGGTTACTTGAATGGAATTAACCCATTTAACCAACCAGGTGTTGAAGCATACAAAAAGAACATGTTTGCCTTACTTGGTAAACCTGGCTTCGAAGACCTTTCAAAAGAATTAAATGCACGTCTTTAAGATAAAAAAGTTATAAAATAAAAATCGTCTGAACTTTTAAAAGTTCAGACGATTTTTATTTGGAATAAATTAGTTCTTTTTGATCATTTTGTAATTTTCGTCATAATATTTACCATTACGAATATCATCTGGCATACCAACATAAGGTTCTTCATTGATAACATCTTCGTTATTTTGACCGGCATCACCGATGTAAGTGATTGTAGCAAATTCTGGGACAACCATTTTAGGATATGTTTCGTATTTTTCACGAGATTCTTCCATCAAATCGATATGGTCATTTTGGTAAGTAACTGTAATTTCAGGATGTTCTTGAACCCATTTAGGGAAGAAGATTGTTCCGTTAATTTTCATTTCGTTAGGTAAGAAATCTAGAGCGACATCAGTACCTGTAGGTTCTGTCCAAGCAATTTTATAAATACCTTCAGTAAGCATAACGATGTGAGCTTCTTGATCAGTTACCCAACGTCCAGCAACCATACCACCATGGATACGGTAGTCAACAGTATGATCATTTTTAGCGTACCATTCATATTCCCAACCGTTATCGTAAGTATATACAAAATGTGTACCTAAGAAATCATCTAATGTTTTAAACTTTTTTTCTGTATTTGTCATAATTTTTGTTCTCCTTTAAAGTGTTTATTTATACATGTAAAAGTTTACATGTTTTTGTTTACTTGATTATAGTATACTGATAAGTATTAAAAGTCAAGTTAAGGGGAAAAATGGCAAAAAAAAATAAATTACAATATATTATTTTAGGATTATTGAATCAAGAACCATTATCGGGGTACGATATAACTAAAGCATTTACGACTGATATTGGAGAATTTTGGCAAGCAGGACATAGTCAAATTTATCCTGCTCTTAAAATAATGGAAAAAGATGGATACATTACGCATGAAATTGAAATAGCAGGTACTAAGTTAGAAAAGAAAATATATTCTATTACATCACAAGGTAAAAAAGTTTTAATGGATTGGTTAGTATCAGATAGTGGGGAATTAAAACCGATTAAAGACGAATTTATTTTGAAACTTTATTTTATTAAAAATAAAGATGACGTTCAATTACAGCAAAGATTAATTGAGCAATTACAGTTACATCAAGTAAAATTAGATCATCTTGAAGGAAGAATGAAATTAATTTTTTTCTCAGAAGAAGAAATCAACAAACAATATGGTCATTATTTGATTTTAGATCATGCAATTGAACGAGAAAAATACTGTGTTAAGTGGTTTAAAAAGTATCTTAATTAAATAATAGACGCTTATAAAACGTCTATTATTTTTTTATTGAAGGTCTTTTTTTCTAATCTTAATCTTTTTGACTTATAAATTATGCTAGAATATGGTTATTAAACAAAAAATAAAAGGGCGGTTTCTATTTTGAAAAGAATGACGAAATATGTATTATTTTTATCTAGTGTGATAGTAGGTATTGGTATCGGAGCATATCAGGCCTCGGCTAATACTTCGAAGCCTGAAGGTGTGATGGGGTCAAATGTACCTGAATCATTAGTTAAATCAGCATCTTTATTGAGTAAATCGGCTACAAATCGCGATAATTCAATTCCTGATTTATCAGAATTTCAAGGATCATTTACAGATGCACAAGCTAAAGTATTAAAGAAAAATTTTAAATTTATTATTTTACGTGTTCAATATGGGTCAAATCGTAAAGATTTAGTGATTGATCATAATATTGCGATGATGAAGAAATATAATATTCCATATGGTGTTTATTCATTTAGCCAATATGAAAATGTTGCTGATGCTAGAGTAGAAGCGAAAGACTTATATAACCGTGCCAAGGATGCTAAGTTCTTTGTCAATGATTATGAAGATCAAACGGTTACGAATGCTAGCAAAGCAAATACTAACGCCACAACAAAAGCCTGGGCTGATGAGATGGCTAAATATGTAGGTAATCGTAAAATTATACTTTACTCTTATGCTAGTTTTATGAAAACATATGCCAGTACGGCTGTTAACGCATATGATGGTTTTTGGTTAGCTGCATACCAAAGTAATGAGCCAATGGAAACAAGTCATTCGTTATGGCAATATACAAGTAACTTTACAAATCATGGTTTATCAGGGGTTGGAAACATTGATGCAAGTATCATGTCTGGTAAAAATGCTGATTGGTTTTTAAGTGCATCAACAGATAACAAACCAACAGAAAGTACACCACCCACGAACGCAGCTGGGAAAGCACAAAGTTATAATGAATTAGTTTCAATTAAAAAATCTGGATATAATGTTTGGGGTAATTTTAGTTGGAATAAAGTTAAAAATACGACAACTGGAAAAATTGGAAAAGTTTATAGCGCAAAATATTACTATAATCACAGTAATGGTAACAAATATTACTCATTGTACGATAGTAAAGGCAAATGGGCTGGATATGTAAATAGTAACGCAATGGAGGTTGCTTCAGCTAAAGAATTTAAAGCAACCGCTAAAATTACTAAACGTGATTATACTATCTGGAGTAATTTTTTCTATACGTCAGCAAAAGGAACAACAGCTAATTATTATGGTCAAAACTTAAATGTCAGATACAGATATACATTGGGTAATGGTAACGTCTATTATTCACTTTATAATAATGCAGGTACATGGTTAGGTTATATGAATAGTAATGCTTCAAATTTAGTTTATTCATCATATGATAAGATTGTTTCTGTTAAAAATAGCTATACTATCTGGGGTAATTTTAATTGGACAAGTAAAAAAGGATCTACAGTTACTAACTCCGGACAGACATACAATGCTAAATATGCGTATAAGATTAATGGTAATACGTATTACTCACTATATAATGGTAATAATGTTTGGAAAGGCTATGTTAACAGTAATGCTACGAATACCTTAGTAGCTAAATCATTAAAGGCAAAGGTCAAAATTAGCGATAAAGGTTATAATGTCTGGGGTAATTTCTTGTGGTCATCTAAAAAAAGTACTTCTAGTAATTACTATGGTCAAACATATAACGTTAGATACAGATATACTACAGGAAACGGAAATATTTACTACTCACTTTATAACGATGCCGGTAAATGGATGGGTTATGTGAATAATAAAGCAACTAGCCATATTTATACTAAATACAATAAAATTGTCTCTGTTAAAAGAAGCTATGATATCTGGGGTAATTTTAATTGGACGGTAAAAAAAGGGTCAACTATAGCTAACTCAGGTACGAAATATACAGTAAAATATGCTTATTCAATTAATGGCAATAAATATTACTCGATATACAATGCAAATGGTAAGTGGCAAGGATATGTAAACAGCAACGCATTTTAAATGAAAATAGTTCTAAGTTAATTGTTGTTGATGAATTATGATATTGAAAGACAGTGTGACTTAAAAATGCCTCATAATCGTTAGACCTACGTCTAATAATTATGAGGCATTTTTTATATTGATAAATTTAAAGTTGATTTTGAACGTAACCTAAAGTGCATAGTAGGAACCGGATGATAAATAATTATTTAATTTAAAAATACAGTCATACAACAGCAGCTGATGAGAGGGTATACGGTTATTATTGCAAAAAAAAAACCTACCCGAAGGTAAGTTTCAAAGGCTTATAATTAAGCTTTAACAACGTTAGTTGCTTGTGGTCCACGATCAGAATCTTCAACATCGAAAGTAACTGCTTGGCCTTCGTCAAGTGATTTAAAACCGTCACCTTGGATAGCTGAGAAATGAACGAAAACGTCGTCGCCAGATTCGCGAGTAATAAAACCAAAACCTTTATCTGCATTAAACCATTTTACTGTACCTTGTTCCATAATATGAAACCTCCATGTGCTGTAAGCACTAATATATTTTGCATTTGTTGATTGAACTATTAAAAAGAAGTGTGTTCATAAATGAAACAAATCACCTTTAAATAACCGAACCATAAATACATAAGTTTAATATAACATCTAATGACGATTAATGCAAATGTTATTTGCTCGATTTAGTGTGTTTTTTAAGATAATGCAGTAATTCTGTTTCATTACGAAATTCATGTGGGCTAACTTGATTATGAAGTCGAATCGTAATTTTATTAATTTTGATTCGACCAGTCCAAGTATACGTGTATTCAACGATAAATCTATTATTGAGATCATCCTCATCTAAGCCAAAATTAAGTACGTAAATACGATCTGGAACCATTAATGGATTGAGATGTTCTTTATCGTAATAAATTTTGTTTGCTCTTAAGAATTTTTTTGTCTTACTTAACATAGTGTATAAACCTCCAAACTATTATTATAGTGTATTCAAAATGAAGGAGACAGAATTGAATCGGGGATTTAAGTTGCTGTCACTTTATTAATTTAAGTACCATCATTAAAATATCTCATTTAGTATATCATAAATAGAACATAAAATGAGAAAATACTATATAAATCATTCGGAAAAATTGACAATAAACAAAAACATGTTAAGGTTATAGTAGCTCAATATTAATATTCTTAGTATAAATTATTCAGTTTGATGATTTCTATTCATTTATTCACGCTGGCGCAACCAAGGAGTTGCAAGGATGTAAAGTAGGTAGGGTTACATCGTTTAGAAGTAGAATTAGTAACTTATTTTAAAATTAATTAACTCAAAATTAAATATAAATATTCAGTGAGAAGGCTACCAGCAGAATTTGTTGGTAGCCTTCGTCAATTAAAAATATATATAGCATTAAAAATTAATAGCGGGTATGAATGTTAGAAACTTTAAAATATAACCCTTTATTACTTTATTGAAGTATTTAGAGTGTACATACAAAGGAGGTAGGTATTGTTTACCTGCTTTTTTTAGTGTTTAATATGTGAGTGTATAAAAATAAAGGGGTGTTGGATAATGAAAAGGGTAGTCGTATTATGTGCTTCAACAATGGTTGCATTATTATTAGTTGCATGTGGGAACAGCAATAGTGCAAGTAAGGAATCGTCATCATCTGAGGTAAAATCATCTAGTTTGCAGAAATCAAAAAGTGAATCAAATAAGAAAGAGTCTATAAAAAAAGCAAAAGTATCTTCTGAAAGTAAAGCATCATCAGAATCAGCTGCCAAAGAATCAAGTATGGTAGCTGAAAGGTCATCTAAGGCAGCTAATCTTGTGAGAAATGAATTAAAAAAAGGATTTAGTTTTGCTCCAATCAAATATAATGGTGAGGACATCAGTAAAGCTATGGAAGATGGTACTGCTCCACGGCACTCCCTTTTTGATTTAATTACTCTAGGTTACGCAAAAAGTGATACAGTGGTTCGTACACAGCTGGGAAAAGATAGAGCCTATAATTATACGTATAAGATAACCGATAAGTTTATTATAATGAGGGGTGAATCTGGTTCACATCGCATACCTTACACAATAAAGGGATCACATATAACATATGGAGAATGGATAGAAAAACAATCTAATGGAACAAAGCTTACTTATGAGTTTGCATTAGAAACGACTGCCAAAGATGCAATAGACGCACAGCAAACTCAAAATAAAATATAATGGTTAATTGAAACATCCATACTGTGGATGTTTTTTTGTACGCCAAAATAGAAAATGTCGTACGGGTTATTGCGGCATTTGGGGCTGAACAAACTTAGTATAAAATATCTTTGAATGGTTAAAAATCTAACAAAACCTGCGACTATTAGTATGAAAATATAGATTATGTTGTACAGAGTTTTATAAAAGTGCATAAGGTGAATACGAATATTGATTACCTATCATTTTTAGTGTTTAATTTAAAGGTAAATAAATTTTAGGGGAGTTTCAAAATGAAAAAGGTATTGGTAACGTGTGGGATAGCAATGATGTTATTATCATTAACTGCGTGTGGGAGCAGCAATTCAAAAAAGGATGAATCATCTTCTATTGATTCTAGTAAATCACAAGCAAGTTCAAAGAAAATAGCTAGTTCAATGAGTAGAGAAGTTTCATCGTTAAAAAAAGAAAAAAGTAAATTACAGGAAACGAAAAAACAGGCAAGTAGGAATGTAGGAACTCTGACAGTTCAGCAGATGAAAGACCATCCTAAACAGTCAGCTGTAGCAATCGCTTATTATGGTGCAAATCGTTTTTGGAATGGTTTAACGGATAAAATAGCAGATGGGTTCAATGTTTCAATTAAAACACCTAATTCAAGTACAGTTAAGTATTATATTCAAAAAGGTGATAATCCATATTATAGATTACTGGGGGATGTACATAATACTGTAGCTTATTATGACAATGCAGATAATGAACTACAAAAAGTTGGTATGTCGACAATAGCTACTTATGTAAATCAAAAGTTAACTGATGGTAGTCGAAATACTCTAGTGAATAACGTTATCATCAATGCTAGTGATGATACACAACAATCCAGTGATGGGCTATCAATATCAATTGATGAAGCGATTAAACTGATTATCAAACATGAAAATTCAAATGATAATTACGGCAATTTTAACTTGATAATAACAGATAGAAGTAAAAGTACTATAACTAAAATTAATAATAATGATGATATTCCTGCAGCGTTGGGAGGATACGTACCCTATGGAAATGGTGGTTGGGAAATAGAGTTGGTGTACACGGGTGCAAGTCTTCGAGAAAAATATTACCTAGTGCCTGATCATAACAAAACAACCGTTTCACTTAAAACTATCTCACGCTATTCGACTAGACCAGACATAGATACAGAAAACTTTACGCTAAACCGTTAAATAAATATAATACTTTATAGTGATATTCCATAATGGTTCATTAATGCATTCACAAACGTGAGTGCTTTTTTTGTAAAAAATGAAATATGGAACTGGGAATCTTCAGATAAATACCGGGCCTTAGAATATTAGCTAAAATTTAGAAAAGCAAAATTAATGAATTTCTTAGCATAGTAGCTAAAAAGTATATACACTAATAGTGTTGACGAAAGTGCAAACATTTAAAAAGCTAAAGAAATAAACTATACTATCTAAAATGATCCATCATGAATGATACGGTTGGAAGTACAAACGGTAGCCAGATTCAAAGTGTGAAAAAGTTTAGTGTGAGTTAAATCATCATTTAGTGATTTTTGAGTAACTAGTGATCATTAAAATAAACCTTTTAAGTTACGTAGAGTTTCATAGTATTTCATAGAGTTGGGACAGGTATTGTTTACCTGTTTTTTATTGTTTAATATAGAGGTAAATAAGATATTTGGAGGTAATGCAGTGAGTAAAATATGGGGGTTTATAAAAAAATATAAATGGTTCATTTTACTAGTAATATTGATAGTGACTGTTATCATCCCTTGGGTCATCAATATTTTTATTGGCATTGTTCCAGGAGTAGGTTCGAGTGATGGGTGGCTTGGATTTTGGGGAGGTTATATAGGTTCTTTCATAGGTATTGGTGGTGCAGCTATGTTTGCATATATAAATACAAAGTTTCAGTTAAAAGAGCAAAGAAAAAATGAGTTAAGTAATGCCCTTGCTGTAGAAGATATTAAGAACATATCTAGATTAATTTCTATTAATAATAGATTTACCGCCAATATTATTTTAATGAAAAAAGATATTTTCTCTAAGGGTACATTAGAAACAATAGATGATATTCGTAATTTGGGTACAAAAATTAATAAAGAAAAATTGAATGAAATTACTAATTTGAAGAATGAATATGTAATTTATTTTGAAACATACGTTAGCTATGTACCCGAATTATCAAAAAAATGTGATACCTATCAAGATAATATTGCTACACTTTGGAGTGATTTAATGAAAACATACGATGAACTTACTATGGCAGTAAAATGGTTATTGAAAAATAAAGAAGAAAATATAGAATTGATAGATCAAGAAACTAATAAAATTAATAAAATTTTTACAGCAGTTGCAACAAATATAGACTCTATATCTTTTCCGTTAAATGCAGTGAATAAAATTTTAAAAGGCGAAGCGGCGAGGATAAGGTGTAATAAATAATACCTTATCTATAATTGATGTTTAGGTATTCTTAAAGTAAGTAATAGGGTTAGTGTTAGAACCTGCCAAAACTTGCCATAAAATACTTTATAAAGCTCATCAAAACTCTAGTAAGCTCGTCAAAATGATACTTCATTTATACCTAATATGTTAGCAAATATTAGTATATGGGTGCAGCTATTCATCCCTGGGACTTATTAGATATGTAGGCAAAAATAAGTATTCGGACATTTCGGACCCCCTAAAGGGATGCAATTAAAAAGGTTATCAAGACATTCAAGACACCCTAAAGGAAGTAGATTTAATTAGATGTGATGAAATGACTACGGTTTGTTGAGGGAAAATAAAAAGCACCTACTTAAGAAAGTAGATGCATCAGTACATACATGCCCGTACAGTTTATTTTTTTGACTACGGTTTTGACTACGGTTTGTTGAATCTAGATGAAACCTTATGAAACTCTATGAAAACACTTGATTGGGTAAGTAGGGATCGAACCTACAGATTGCGGATTCAGAGTCCGGCGCCTTACCAGTTTGGCTATTACCCAAGAATAATTAACTTCCTAATTTTAGCGATATAACGGTCTTTTGTCAAATAGAAAATAGTAATATTTTGTTGAAACAATAAGAAATAGTAAAGATGATTAATTATTGATAAAGAAAAGTGATGATTACTTTTCTAATTGATACATAACGTTATAATGAAGGACATAAAGATTGTGTTATGTAGAGAAAGTACAAATGAATAAATTAAGCTAAAGTTTTGCACATTTTATTAAGTTATTATTCTATAGATGGGTTTGAGGCGAACGTATTGGAAATAAAACTAAGACGTGAATTAAAAAAGTTATACATTAGATTATTGATTGCGTGTGTCACAACGTTATTGATAGGTACCACGAAAGTTCTCCTACAATATAAATGGTTATCTTTTGTTATGTGGGCTGCTGCATTGTACTGTCTCGGTTTGTATCTGTATTGTTGTTTTATTCAATTTTTAATTTGGCATAAAAATCATTGACATCAAATCTATATGGGTTATACTTAAAAGAGTATTTTTGCCCAATGGTCAAATTGGTTAAGACGTCGCCCTCTCAAGGCGGAATTACGGGTTCGAGCCCCGTTTGGGCGATAAAAGATGTAATTAATTAGAATATTTAAAAAAGTGATTAAGTAGGGGAATGAAGTGAACCCCCTGAGTTGGAGAAATCTAACTCAGGGGGTTTTACTATGTTCACAGTTGAAATAAAGAAAAAAGTTCTAAAAGAATATTTGAAAGGTAAACCAGCCGGTTTACTAATGAAGAAGTATGGAATCAAGGGATCTGCAACTATTTATCAATGGTTGGATCATTTTAAAATGTTTGGGATTCAAGGCTTAGAAAATAATTTAGGGAAGACATTTTATGATTATTCCTATAAAATGAAGGTCATTCACTGGCGATTAAAACATAGGGCTTCTTTTCCGGTTACAGCACGTCATTTTAAAATTAAGAATCCTGTCGTGATTTGGGACTGGGAAAAGAAACTGGTACAAGGTCGCTTAAAAACTTCAAAAGGAAAACTGCCTAAAATGACTAAATCAAAAAATCCAAAAACTTCAAAACAATTACAAGAAGAAAATGACTTTCTAAGGGCACGGGTAGCGTACTTGGAAAAATTGGACGCCTTAATACAGAAAAAACAAAGATTAAAAACCAAGAAAAAGCCCAGATAATCACTGAGTTAAGGTGTGAATTACAGATTAAGTTGGCAACCGTATTAAAAGCTGGACTGATGTCCAGCAGTAGCTACCATGATGCTTGTAAACGAGAGTACCAACAAGATTCAAAAGAACTGATTGAAACGATTAAAACAATTTGTGAAGGGCATTCTGATTATGGGTATCGTCCCGTAACAAGTGAGTTACGTAACATAGGCATTAAAATCAATCACAAAACCGTGTTGAGAATAATGCGAGAAAACAAACTCCTATGTCACGCTTACGAACGAAAAACGAAAAGATATAATTCATATAAAGGAACTGTTGGTAAAATAGCTTCCAATCTTTTAAACCGACGTTTTAAGACTGATAGATCCTATCAAAAAATAGTAACTGATGTCACTGAACTACGATGGGGAAATAAAAGTACAAATGAAAGAGCTTATTTTACGGCATATATTGATTTATTTAATAGTGAAGTCCTTCAATGGTCAATTAGCCTCCACCCAACGGTGGAGTTTGTGACAGAACCACTAAAACGGTTAATCAATAAACGTTCAAATCTCAGTTATCGAATGACAGTTCACTCTGATCAAGGATTTCAATATCAGAACAGCCGTTATACAGAGATTATCAAATCAGCAAAAATTTTTCAAAGTATGAGTCGCAAAGCGACTTGTTTAGATAATGCATGTGCTGAAAGCTTCTTTCATATTTTAAAAGTTGGGACAGTTCATAATCACGATTATGCGACATACGAAGCTTTAAAAGTAGCCATAAAAAATTATATTGATTATTACAATCATAAAAGAATTAAAATAAAACTGGCCGGTATGTCTCCGATTGAATATCGAAAACATACCGACCAGATGATCGCTTAATATTTACTCCAACTTTTGGGGTTCACTTCAGAACCTGCTTAATCACTTTTTTGTTTAGACATTTTGTTCAAATGAAAGTTCAATTAAATATTTATCATGATGTGTCAGATACACGGTTGTTACCCAGACGTCCATATAGTCAGGGATGGAATGATCTAATTTATCGTTAAAGTAATCTAATAAATCACCGTGTTTTGAAACGAAATCATCAGTGAGACGATTAACAGTTAGTTTATCTGGTAAAAAATAAATATCAGCATCAGCTACTTTGACGCTTCCTGGTATGACGAGGGTTATTGAATTAGTATAGGTCAAGCGTGAAAAGAAAACGTCTTCTGGATGTCGTCTGACATAAGATAAGACGAAGAATATAGAATCTGAATTACTAGCCATAAGTGACACTCCCCATCTAAATGATTTACTTCATTATACCAATTTAAACGAAAATGTTTTGATTTATTTTATTATAGTCGTAGACAGACTAAATTTAAAAATATATTTTAGGTTTTTACTTAGGTAAAATCTTAATGGTAGCGTATACTTGAAGGTACAAATATAAACCATTTTATGGAGGTGCAGGCGATGAAGACAGTTCATTTTTATTTAGTAAGACATGGTCAAACACGATTGAACAGATTAAAGAGGCTACAAGGCGTGACTAATTCTCGTCTGACACACAAGGGGCGAGAGGCAGCTAGAAATTTGGGAACACAATTAAAAGATGTCTATTTTGAAGCCGTGTACACAAGTGACTTAAAACGAACGCAAGATACTGCGGACTTTATTCTTGAAAAGCATGACTCTTCGTTTGAATTTCAACCATTAAGAGGACTTCGAGAAGTCGATTTTGGTCGACTAGAAGAGATGAAAAATAAAGATTTAATTCCAATGCTTGTTAAAAAATTTGGTTTTTTTAAAGTGAGTCAGGCCGTTTTAGGGCATAATCGCTTTAGAAACTTAGTAAATATGTTCGCAGAGCTTGAAGGAACTAGCCAAGCTGAAACATATGATAAGATGACTAGTCGAATAATTGATACATTAACGGATATTGGGAATCAGTACCAGACGCAGGGAGGAAATATTTTAATTGTGTCTCATGGTCTTGTGTTATCAAGTTTTATCGACAGCTTAGAAAAAAATCAACTTCCAACGATGCTCTTGAAGAATGCTAGTGTTAGTAACGTTGATTTTAAAAAAGGTAAATTTACAATTGTGAAGATTAATCAAAAGGGGTGATTACGATTGCTATATCCTAAAACGATAAATAAAATTCGACAGTTAGTTAATGATGGTATTGTTCCTGGTGCTTCATATGGGGTTATCCATCATAATACAATTAGCAATCAAAACTATTTGGGATATTCGCAATTAGTCCCTGAAACTGAACAATTAGCTGACAATGCACTTTACGACGTTGCATCACTAACTAAAGTGATAGGAACAACAACTCTTATTTTAAAATTACAAGAAGAGGGTCGTTTGAATGTTGATGATTCCGTAAAAAAATACCTACCAAATTATCAGGACGAACGGGTGACTTTACGGCATATGTTGACGCATACGGCAGATTTTCAAGGGTATATTAAAAATCGAAATCAATTATCGGAACCAGATTTAAAACAAGCACTATTCGGACTAAGTAATGGTGAAAATCTTGGAAAAAAAGTTATTTATAGTGATATCGGACTAATTTTTTTAGGATATATTATTGAAAGTATTTTAAAAATTCCTGTTCAGCAAGCATTGCAGCAAGAAGTCTTAAATCCCTTAGGATTAACTGATAGTACTTTTAGTCCAAATATCTCAAGAAGTGTTCCAACTGAGATTATTCCTGACTTAGGTCTTTTAAAGGGTATTGTTCATGACCCCAAAGCACGGATTTTAAAAGAACATTGTGGATCGGCAGGGTTATTTTCCACTGTATCCGACTTATTACGATTTATGCAGTGGTTTATGTCAGATGGTCCTGAACGTCCAGTATTACGGCCGGAGACGACGCAAATGTTATTCTCAGATCAAACACCTACAAGAAGCTTGGGTCGTTCACTTGGCTGGGATCTTCGTGGAGATGGCGATTGCTTATCTGTCTATCATACTGGTTATACAGGAACATTTATAATAATGGATCAATCCATGCAAGACGGGTTGGTTGTCTTAACGAATAGGGTACATCCGACGAGTGATAATAGTCTCTATTTGGTAAAACGAGATGAAATTATAGAAAGCTTTTTAACGGAAAAAGCTGGATTGTAACCGATTAACATTCAAAAATGTAACCGCTTATGATAAAATAAACCAATAATATGTTTAACGAAGGAGAGAGCAACTAATGACAGAACCTTTATTCTTAAAACCTGTATTACAAGAAAAAATTTGGGGTGGTGATCATCTTAAAACGGTCTTTGGATATGATATTCCAAGTAATCATACTGGTGAACTTTGGGCTATTTCCGCACACTCACATGGCCCAAGTACTGTTTTGAATGGTCCATTTGCTGGCAAAACATTGAATGAAGTCTGGGATTCAAATCGTGAAGTTTTTGGTAATGCTAAAGGGGATGTTTTTCCACTTCTAACTAAAATTTTAGATGCTAATCAAGATTTATCAGTTCAAGTACATCCGGATGATACTTATGCAATGCAACATGAGCATGAACTTGGTAAAACAGAATGTTGGTATGTTATTTCAGCCGAACCTGGGGCAGAACTTATTTATGGGCACCATGCTAAAACACGTGAAGAATTAGCGGAAATGATTCATGACGAAAGATGGGATGATTTATTTACGCATGTACCTGTTAAAGCGGGAGATTTCTTTTATGTTCCTAGTGGTACAATTCATGCCATTGGTTCTGGTGTGATGGTCCTTGAAACGCAACAAAGTAGTGATACAACATATCGTGTTTACGATTTTGACCGTGTGGATGCAACAACGGGTAAGAAGCGTGACTTGCATATTCAACAATCGATTGATGTTACTAATGTGCCTAATAAAGTTCCTGAACTCGATATTCAAACAAAAATGGTCGGGGATGCCAAAGTAACAACCTTTGTTAAAACACCATTCTTTAGTGTTTATGAATGGTTGATTTCAAACGGATCAGCAAATTTTAAAAGAACAGTCGCACCTTATACTCTTGTTTCAGTTTTAAAAGGTGAAGGTCAGATTAAAGTCGATGATAAAATATATGATTTAAAAATGGGTATGCATTTTATTTTACCAAACGAAGTTAAAGAATGGACAATTACAGGTGATATGCAAATTATTGCATCAGAACCTGGAGAAAAAGCATAAAAAAATAAAGATTCAAACAATAATATACTATTGTTTGAATCTTTATTTTTTTACTAAAATGTTGGTTCGATAACGAGTGCTTCTTGTTGACTAAAATCAACATCTGGATATTTACGATGCAACGCAAGCAGTAGTAGACGTTTAGCTAATTCACCATTTCTTGTTAAGATTGGGCCATGGAAATATGAACCAAAAACGTTTTTGTAAATGACACCTTCTGAAGCATCACTACCATTATTACCTTTACCTTTTAACACTTTACCAAGTGGTCGTTCATCTTTACCGAGGAAGGTCATCCCGTTATGATTTTCAAAACCATGGTAAGTTTCACCGGTATCTTCATTTTGAATCGTAATATCTCCGATAAAACGATTGTCATCTTGTGTCTCTGTATAATGACTCATTGCACCAATGCCAGGAATTTTTTCACCATCAGCACCGACATAATATTGACCAAGTAATTGGTAACCGCCACAAATTGCGAGGAGGGGACCGTTATCTTCAATATAGTCGGTTAAGGCCTCTTTTTTGTCTTGAATATCTTTTGAGACAATTTTTTGTTCGAAATCTTGTCCACCACCAAAGAAAGTTAAGTCAAAATGATCTTTGTCAAAAGGTTGATCTAAACTGATGACTTCAGTTTGTAAGTCAGTATCCATTTGCTTGGCATAATATTCTAACACCAATAGGTTACCAACATCACCATAAGTATTTAATAAGTCACCATATAAATGGGCGACGTTTAAATGATATTTTGCCATTATTACATGCCCTCCTTGATATAACCATCATTAGCGAGTGATTTACGTAACTGTAAAACAGCTGTATAAGTGGCTAAAACGTAAATATGTTTTGTGGGGAAGGTTTTAAGTTGTTCGATAACTTTAGCAATGTCAGGTTCTTTAATTAATTGTTCATCTTTGACACCAGCGACCTTAAAACGGAATGAAACATCTTTATAACGTTCACCACCCGTCATGAATTGAGGAATGTTCATTTGTGTTAATTGTTCGAAATTCCCATCCCAAATCCAACTGGTATCAATACCATCTGCGTAATTTGCATTTAATAAGAAGGCCAACGAGAATGGTTCTGTATCTGTTGCAATCATATCTAGTACCTGATCGAGGCCAACTGGATTTTTAACTAAAACTAAGGTAATGTCTTTGTCTTCAACATGGATGACTTCTTGTCGACCAAAGACTTGCTCATCGTCTTCACTTAATGTATTACTAATTGTTGCAGGACCAACATTGAAGACACGACCAACTGCATAAGCAGCAAGGGCGTTGTAGATGTTATATAAACCGCCGACATGAATTTCCATGGGTTGTCCATCAACTATAAAGTGAGATGATGTGGGTGTTTGTTCTAAAAGTGATGTTAATTGGTAGTCTAATTTTGGACGACTAAAATGACAGTTTGGACAATAATATTTCCCGAGATTAGCATACGTACGGGTTTTATAATGTAAGATATGTTGACAAACTGGACAAAGAATCCCATCAGTATTCGTAGGTGCTAAACTTTCTGTTTCCTCTTCATGATTAAAACCGTAGAAAACAAAAGGATTTGGTAATTCAATTGAATGGAAAATGGGTGCATCACCATTTGCAATAATTGTTGCATTGGGTGCTAATTTAATCCCATCAATAATTTTTTTGTAAGTTGTATAAATTTCACCGTAGCGGTCCATTTGATCACGGAAAATATTTGTTAGAACAAATGCTTTAGGCGTGATGTATTGGGTTACTTTAATGACATTTGCTTCATCAACCTCAAGAACAGCAAGAGGACGCTCATTTTTTTTGCGCTTATCCGTTAGAAATGCTGTGATAATACCTTGTTCCATATTTGATCCAGCAGAGTTTGTTAAGATATGGTCATATTTAGCACCTAAAACCTTAACTGTTAAGGCGGTTGTTAAGGTTTTACCGTTGGTTCCAGTGATGACAATAACGTCATAATTAGCACCTAATGTTTTTAAAATTTCTGGATCTAACGCGGCAGTTATTTTGCCGGGTAGAGAGCTACCACCTTTTAGAAAGGTGTGCAAAAACCAATATGATGATTTCCCTGCGACAGTTGCTATTGAGCTTTTTATCGTCATTAAAATATCCTCCGTTTACAGAAAATTGACTACATAGGATAGAATCCACGTCATAGCCTACTTTACTGAATTTATATTATGTCTATAATAGCATAATTACAAAATTCTACATATAAAATGCCTAATATTAAGAAAAAATTTTTATTTAATGAAATCCAAGCTTAAATCGGATATACTTAAAGACGGAAATCTGAAAAACAGAAGAGGTTTATTATGGCGCAATTATTTTTTAAATACGGTGCAATGAATAGTGGTAAGACAATTGAAATCTTAAAAGTTGCGCATAATTATGAAGAACAAAATAAATCAGTTATTATTTTAACAAGTGGTGTGGATGACAGGGATGGTGTTGGATTTGTTTCAAGTCGAATTGGATTGAAACGTGAGGCGACACCTATTTTTGAAGAAACAAATGTCTTTGATTTAGTTCAACAGACTAATTCAAATGCTGCTTGTGTTTTAATAGACGAATCACAATTTCTAAAACAAGCACATATTATTCAATTAGCTAAAATTGTGGATGAATTAAATATTCCAGTTATGGCTTTTGGGTTAAAGAATGATTTTAAAAACGAATTGTTTGAAGGATCAAAATATTTATTATTATATGCTGACAAGATTGAAGAAATGAAAACAATTTGCTGGTTTTGTCATAAAAAGGCCATCATGAATTTACGTATTCATGATGGTAAACCTGTATATGCTGGCGAACAAATTTTAATAGGTGGTAATGAAGATTATTATCCAGTATGTCGTAAACATTATAACAATCCGTTGATGACACAATTACAATAATCAGATAGACTAGAAAGATAAAGAATTAAGAGGAGACAATATAAAATGGATGAAATGTATGATCAATTACAATCAGTTGATGATCGCTATGAAGAATTAGGCGAATTATTGTCTGATCCTGAGATTATTTCAAATAATAATCGGTTTATGGAATTATCAAAAGAAATGGCAAGTATCCGCGAAACAGTTGAGAAATATCGCCAATATAAAGTTGTTGTTCAAGAACTTGCAGATGCTGAAGAAATGCTAGGCGAAAATTTAGATTCTGAAATGGCTGAAATGGCTAAAGAAGAATTATCTGACGCAAAGAAAGCAAAAGCAGCTTTAGAAGAAGAAATTAAGGTACTATTAATTCCTAAGGATCCTAATGATGATAAAAATATTATCATGGAAATTCACGGCGCTGCCGGTGGGGATGAAGCTAGTTTATTTGCTGCAGATTTATTCTCAATGTATTCTAAATACGCTGAGAAGCAAGGTTGGACTGTTGAAATTGTGGATAAAAATGTGACTGAAGTCGGTGGTTTTAAAGAAATTGTCCTGTTGATTAATGGTGATAGTGTCTTTTCTAAGCTGAAATATGAAAGTGGTGCACATCGAGTTCAACGAATTCCATCAACAGAATCAGCTGGACGTGTGCATACTTCTACTGCAACAGTAGGTGTTATGCCTGAAGCAGAAGATGTTGAAATTGAAATTGATGCAAAAGATATTAGAACGGATGTTTATCGTTCTTCTGGTGCCGGTGGACAACATGTTAATAAGACATCATCTGCTGTCCGAATGACCCATTTACCAACAAACATTGTTGTAGCTATGCAAGATGAACGTTCACAACAACAAAATCGTGAAAAAGCTATGAAAATTTTGAAGGCTCGAGTTTATGATTTCTATTCACAACAAGAACAAAGTGCTTACAATGAAAATAGAAAATCAGCTGTTGGATCAGGGGACCGTTCAGAACGAATTAGAACTTATAATTTCCCTCAAAATCGTGTGACTGATCATCGAATTGGATTATCATTGAATAAATTAGATCGTGTTATGAATGGTGAACTTGAAGAAGTAATCGATTCATTGATTTTATATGATCAAACACAAAAAATGGAAAAGTTGCAAGAAAATGACTAATCCAACCTACTATGAAGCCTTGAAATGGGCTTCTTTGTGTATAGAGGAACATAAGTTAGAAGTTGAAAGTGGTCAGTGGTTATTATTAGAGCGACTAAGCTGGTCAACGACTGATTTATTAATGAATTATCAAACAAAAATGCCAAAAAATGAGTGGCAACAATATCAGATAGATATTCAGCAATTTTGTGATGGAATGCCGGCACAATACATTATTGGTCATGCCTACTTTTTTGGTATGCAATTGAAAGTGACCGAAGCAACCCTTATTCCGAGACCTGAGACGGAAGAATTGGTAGAATGGATGTTGGAGACATTGCCTGCTAATGAGAAGTTGGTAATTGCTGATATTGGAACCGGTTCTGGAGCAATTGCGATTGCTTTAAAACAACAGCGACCAAATTGGCAAATCTTTGCAAGTGATATTTCTAAAGAAGCAATTACGGTTGCCAAAAAAAATGCACAAGCACAGCAAGTTGATGTAACATTTTTGATTGGAGATTTAACAGAACCTATTCATGAATTGAAAGTGGATGTCATCGTGTCTAATCCACCATACATTGCCGAAAATGAGCGAGATGTGATGGATAAAAGTGTGATTGAACATGAACCGCAAGTCGCATTATTTGCAGCTGAAAATGGTCTAATCTTGTATCGAAGAATGATAGAAGAGGTGGCTCGCTTCACGCAAAAACCAAGAGATATTTTCTTTGAAATAGGGTATCAACAAGAAAACGCCGTGATAAAGATGTTAACAAACGCATTTGAAAATGCAGTTTTAATAGAAGGAAAAAAAGATAGTTTTGATAATCAAAGAATGATTCACGCAAAATTATAAAAGGGGTGTTGAGTTAATGGAAACAATTATTTATCAACCTAATGAAATAGAAACTGCTGCAGAGTTATTAAAGCAAGGACAATTGATCGCATTCCCAACTGAAACAGTGTACGGATTGGGTGCCGATGCGACAAATGAAGAGGCAGTCAAACAAGTGTATGCTGCAAAAGGTCGACCAAGTGATAATCCACTAATCGTACACGTTGCCGATGTAGAGACAGTTCGGGAATATGCACAACCACTTACTGCCAATGTGGAAAAGTTAATTAAAACATTTTGGCCGGGTTCATTGACGCTTATCCTTAAATTAAAAGCAGGAGCTCTTTCAAAGACTGTTACAGGCGGTTTAGAAACTGCAGCCTTTAGAATGCCAGATAACAAAGTTACATTAGATTTTATTATTAAGTCGGGCGTTCCAATTGTTGGCCCTTCAGCTAATACTTCAGGTAAACCTAGTCCAACAATGGCAGAACATGTTGCTCATGATTTGAATGGTAAAATTGCTGGTATCATTGATGATGGGCAAACAAAAGTAGGGGTGGAGTCAACTGTCTTAGACATGAGTACAGATGAACCAACAATTTTGAGACCTGGAGCAGTTACTCAGTCACAAATTGAGGATGTAATTGGACACGTTAGTGATGATACACATGAAGTTGCCGAAGGAGAAACGCCAAAAGCACCTGGGATGAAGTATCGACATTATGCACCAAGAGCACAAGTTGTGATTGTTGATTCAACACAAAATTGGTCAGATATTTTAGACTGGGTCGCTAAACAAGATATTGCAATCGGATTAATGGCAAAAGAAGGTCAAATTGATACGGATCAGATACCTAAGAATAGTGGCTATTCTTCTTTAGGAAAAACAATTGAATCAGCAAGCCAATCACTTTTTGACGGTTTACGCTACTTCGATGACAACCCTAATGTTCAAATGATTTTAGTTGAAGGGTTTGATAAAAAGGGATTGGGTGTTGCTTACATGAACCGTCTTGAAAAAGCAGCAAGTAGCCAAAATATTGTTGAACTTATGGATGCTGAAAAAGTGAAATATAAACAACAGGATAAAGAATTGTGGGATGCAATCGCTCATGAAGAAAAACGCCAAGAGGACAATATTGAATTAATTGCGTCTGAAAATATCGTTTCTGATGCTGTACGTGCTGCACAAGGTAGCGTGTTAACCAATAAGTATGCTGAAGGGTATCCTAATAAGCGTTACTACGGTGGTTGTGAGTATATTGATGTAGTTGAACAATTAGCTATTGATCGTGCTAAGGCACTATTCCATGCTGAATATGCCAATGTACAACCACATTCTGGTTCACAAGCTAATATGGCCGTTTACCAGGCATTTTTAGAACCTCAAGATAAGATTTTAGGAATGAAATTAAACGATGGTGGACATTTAACGCATGGTTCACCAGTAAATTTCTCAGGTGAATTGTACAATTTTGTTAGTTATGGTGTTGATTCTAAAACAGAACGTTTAAATTATGATGCTATTCGAGAGATAGCACTTAAAGAAAAACCTAAAATGATTATTGCTGGAGCCTCAGCTTATAGTCGAATGATCGACTTTACAAAATTTAGAGCAATCGCTGATGAAGTTGGCGCCTATTTAATGGTAGATATGGCTCATATTGCTGGTCTTGTAGCTACTGGACTGCATCCAAATCCCGTAGATGTAGCTGATGTTGTTACGACAACAACGCATAAAACGTTACGTGGCCCTCGTGGTGGAATGATTCTTGCTAAAGAAAAATATGCTAAAAAACTAAACTCGGCAGTTTTCCCTGGTACACAGGGTGGCCCACTTGAACACGTAATTGCTGGGAAAGCGGCAGCATTCTATGAGGCAGCGCAACCAGCATTTACGGCGTATATGTATCAAGTTGTTCAGAATTCACAAGCAATGGCTGGCGTATTTGCACAGTCAGATTTAGTGAGAGTTATTTCTGGTGGAACTGATAATCACTTAATGAACTTAGATGTAACACCTTCTGGGTTAAATGGAAAAGAAGTTCAAAACTTATTAGATCGTGTTCATATTACTGTGAATAAAAATACAATTCCAAATGAATCATTGAGCCCATTTAAAACGTCTGGAATTCGAATTGGAACGCCAGCAATTTCTACTCGTGGGTTTGACAGCGAAGACGTAAAAGTGATTGCAATTCTAATTCTATACGCAATTCAATTTCACGATGATGACGATAAATTAGCCGAAATTGGTTCGCAAGTTTTAGCATTATCTAAAAAGCATCCTATTTCACAAATTAAATACGTTTAAGACTAGTATTTTAGGTAATAATTCGCTAAAATAGAATAGACTAAATTTAAGGGAGTGTTTCGTAATGGGCAAATTTCAAGTGATGGACCATCCGTTAATTCAACACAAATTAACGATTATACGTGATAAGAACTGTGGTACAAAAGAATTTAGAGAAGTTGTTAATGAAATTGCTGAACTAATGGTATATGATGTTTCTCGCGATTTTGCTTTAGAAGATGTTATCGTTGAAACACCTATGGGTAAAACAACACAAAAAACATTGGCTGGTAAGAAAATTGCTATTATTCCTATTTTAAGAGCTGGTTTAGGGATGGTTGATGGTATTTTGGAATTATTACCAGCAGCTAAAGTTGGACATATTGGTATGTACCGTGATGAAACAACATTCCAACCAACAGAATATTTTGTAAAAATGCCTGAAGATATTGCTAGTCGTGATCTTCTTGTAGTAGACCCAATGCTTGCTACTGGTGGTTCTGCTATTATGGCAGTTGATGCATTGAAGAAGCGCGGCGCAAAGACAATTAAGTTTGTTTGTCTTGTTGCGGCTCCAGAAGGTGTTGCAGCTTTACGTGAAAAACATCCTGATATTGATATTTATACAGCAGCACTTGATGATCACTTGAATGAAGATGGCTACATTGTCCCAGGTTTGGGCGATGCAGGTGATCGATTGTTTGGTACGAAATAAATTAAATGAATGGCCCTTAGAATGCTTATGCGTAAGCCGTCTAGGTGTCATTTTTTTTAATGTGAAAAAAAACTCAAAATAAGTCAGAATTTCTTTTGTATTTTATTTCAATTGGTGGTATGATTTCTTTTGTAATTGGAGAATATTTATAAAGTTATTCTCTTTAATTTATACCGTTTTATACGGTCAAATAAAAGTTTGGAAAGAGGTGAAATTCTGTGGATGGAGATGCTTTCGTTGTGAATTTTTATGGCCTACCTTTCAATATTACGAATGTCGTTTCCGGTTTACTTGCATGTGTGATTGTCGCGATGATAGCTATTGTATTATCGAGAAGACTGACCATGAAACCGACTGGTAGACAAAATGTTTTGGAATGGCTCATTGATTTCACCAATGGGATTGTTAAAAGCGCAATGCCAGGAAAAGAAGGTAAGAAGTTTAATTTATTAGCATTTACGTTATTCTTATTTATCTTTGTATCTAACCAAATGGGTTTATTTTTACAAATAGGTTTTGGCGACAAGACGTTGATTAAAAGTCCAACGTCGAGTCCGCTAACGACACTAACGTTTGCATTTTTGATTCTGCTATTATCACATTTTATGGGTGTTATTCAATTCGGATTTAAGGGATATATTAAAAATTCCTATTTGAGTCCAGTTGCATTTCTTTTACCTATTAACTTGATTGAAGAATTTACAAATTTGCTAACATTAGCTCTTCGTTTGTACGGAAACATTTACGCTGGGGAAGTATTATTAACGTTAATTGGTGGTGCAGTTTCTATGGGCCCATTAATGACTATCGTGGCTTTACCAGTTGAAATGATCTGGCAAGGATTCTCTCTGTTTATCGGAAGTATCCAAGCTTACGTATTCGTAACATTGTCAATGGTTTATATCGGTGGAAAAGTACAAAAAGAATAAAACAAGATATCTAAGGAGGAAACAATTATTATGGGATTATTAGCAGCAGGTATTGCAGCTGGTTTAGCCGCTGTCGCAACAGGTATTGGTAATGGTTTAGTTATTTCTAAAACAATCGAAGGTATGGCTCGCCAACCAGAATTATCTGGTCAATTACGTTCAACAATGTTTATTGGTGTTGGTTTGATTGAAGCCGTTCCTATTATTGCTATCGTTATTTCATTCTTATTGATGGCTAAATAATTTTTGAAATTAAGTTTGATTCTTCGTTGATACAACGAAATATATTAATTTTAAAAAGGAGGTGTCAATAGATGTTTTCAGATTTAGTTTTCGGTGCAGTTGGTAATTTTCAAACTGGTGATTTCTTATTCTATATTATTTCGTTTGTTATTTTGATGTTAATCATCAAACACTTTGCATGGGGTCCTGTCACAAAAATGATGAGTGACCGTGCAGATAAAATTGCAAATGATTTAGATTCTGCTGAAGATTCAAGAAAAAAAGCCGATATTTTGGCAACTGAACGACAAGACCAATTAGATAATTCACGTCAAGAAGCATCTGAAATTGTTAGTCGTGCAAAAGATAACGGTAAAAAGCAACATGATGATATCGTTTCTGGAGCTCAAGATGAAGCAACGACGTTGAAACAAAATGCTGTTAAAGATATTGAACAAGAACGCCAAGAAGTATTGAGTAGCGTTCAAAGTGATGTCGCTGAATTATCTATTGAAATTGCTTCTAAGATTATTCAAAAAGAATTAAATGAGAATGATCAAAAAAACTTAATCAATTCTTATATTGAAGGGTTGGTAAAGTAAAATGAAATTAGATAAGGCAACCGTTGCCAATCGTTACGGTGAAGCCATCTTTGAAATTGCTGATGAACAAGGTAATATTGTTGCCTTTTCTGAAGAATTAGAGGAAGTTAGACAAGTTTTTCTTGCTAATCCACAATTGAGTGAAGTGCTTGTTGATGCACGTCTTAATTTGTTAGAAAAGCAAGACCTTGTTAAGGTCTTACTCAAAGATGCATCTCCAATTATTGCAAACGTTATCCAAATGGTCTTTGATTATGGTCGAATGGGTGATATGGTTGGAATAATTGAAGAATTCGAACGATTATGCGATGTTAAAGAAAAAATTGTACATGCAACCGTTACAACTGCAATTGAGCTTGATGATAGTCAATTAACGAAATTATCAAGTAAGTTTGCAGAAAGAATCGGTGCAAATAAGATAGTATTTAACAATATTATTGATGAAAAAATTATTGGTGGCGTTATTATTGAAGCCAATAATCAGATTTTTGATGGATCAATTTCATCAAAAATCAACAAAGTAAAACGATTATTAGCGGAGTAACATATTAAAGTAGTTAAGAGGTGAACCTTGTATGAGCATTAAAGCTGAAGAAATCAGTGCTTTAATTAAAGAACAATTGGAACAATATAAAGACGAACTTATCGTTGATGAAGTAGGTACCGTTACTTATGTTGGTGATGGTATTGCTCGTGCACACGGTTTGGATAACGCTTTATCAGGAGAATTGTTAGAATTTTCTGACGGTACTTATGGTATGGCTCAAAATCTAGAAACAAACGATGTTGGTATCGTTATTTTAGGTGGCTATGAAGGTATCCGTGAAGGCGACGTTGTCAAACGTACGGGTAGAATCATGGAAGTTCCTGTTGGTGAAGAACTTATCGGACGTGTTGTTAATCCTTTAGGCCAACCCATCGATGGTAAAGGTGATCTTAAGACAAACAAAACTCGTCCAGTCGAAAAAAAGGCTCCAGGAGTTATGGATCGTAAGTCAGTTGATCAACCTTTACAAACTGGACTTAAAGCTATTGATGCTTTAGTTCCAATTGGCCGTGGACAACGTGAATTGATTATTGGTGATCGTAAGACTGGTAAAACATCAGTTGCTATTGATACGATTTTAAATCAAAAAGATCAAGACATGATTTGTATCTATGTTGCTATTGGACAAAAAGAATCAACTGTTAGCGCACAAGTGGAAACGTTACGTCGATTAGGCGCAATGGACTACACAATTGTCGTTAGTGCTGGTCCTGCTTCTCCCGCACCATTATTATGGTTAGCTCCATATACTGGTTCAGCAATGGGTGAAGAATTCATGTATAACGGTAAACATGTCTTGATTGTATTTGATGATTTATCAAAACAAGCAACGGCTTACCGTGAACTGTCATTAATTTTGAGACGTCCGCCGGGTCGTGAAGCTTATCCTGGTGATGTTTTCTACTTACATTCACGTTTACTTGAACGTGCAGCTAAGTTAAGTGATGAATTGGGTGGTGGTTCAATGACTGCTCTTCCATTTATCGAAACACAGGCTGGTGATGTTTCTGCATATATTCCTACTAACGTAATTTCGATTACTGATGGTCAAATTTTCTTGGATAGTGATTTATTCTATTCAGGTACTCGTCCAGCTATTGATGCTGGTACATCAGTTTCTCGTGTTGGTGGGTCAGCTCAAATTAAAGCAATGAAGAAAGTTGCCGGAAGCCTTCGTTTGGCTCTTGCATCATTCCGAGAATTAGAATCATTTTCTCAATTTGGTTCTGATTTAGATGCCGCAACACAAGCTAAATTAAATCGTGGACATCGTACGGTTGAAGTACTTAAACAACCATTACACAAGCCATTAGTTGTTGAAAAACAAGTTTTAATTTTATATGCATTAACACATGGATTCTTGGATTCAGTTCCTGTTGATGATATTCTTCGTTTTGAAGGTGAAATTTTTGATTTCTTTGATAATAATCATAGTGATCTTTTAAATCACATCAAAGAAACAGGTAATTTACCTGACGAAGATAAATTTGATGCTGCAATCAAAGACTTTTCAGAAGGTTTCCAAGTAACTCCTGAAAAAGCGTAAACTAAAAGTAAATGAAAGATGGTGAGAATTAATGGGTGCTTCATTAATGGAAGTAAAGCGTCGAATCGTTTCAACTAAGAAAACGGGACAAATAACTGGCGCAATGCAAGTTGTTTCGACTGCTAAGTTAAGCCAAATTCAGCGTCATACTCAAAGTTATCAGATATATGCTTCTAAAATTAGAAGTGTCATTACCCATCTTGCCCAATCTCACCTTTTAGATGCTAAAGCTGGAAAATCAAAGCAATCATCTGAGAATGATAGTTCAAAATTTTCAGGTTTTGATATGTTACAAAAGAGACCTGTTAAAAAAAGTGGTTATTTAATTATTACTTCTGATCGTGGTTTAGTTGGTAGTTACAATAGTAACGTAATTAAACAAACATTAGATTTGATGAAGCAAAATGGCCATACTGTAGATAATGCTGTTATTATTGCTGTTGGTGGTACTGGTGCTGACTTCTTTAAAAATAGAGGATATGAGGTTGCCTACGAATACCGTGGTGTAAGTGATATTCCAACGTTTATTGAGGTTCGTGAAATCGTTAAATCAGTAGTAACAATGTATAACAGTGAAGTTTATGATGAATTATTTGTTTGTTATAATCATTTCGTTAATAGTTTACAATCGGACTTTCATTCTGAACAAATGCTTCCTATTTCAGAAGTGAATATGGATACAGATGCAGAAGGTATTGAAACGTCTAATGTGATGGGGAATGAAGATTATGATATGGAACCTTCAGGAGACGCAATTCTTGAAGTTGTTCTACCTCAGTTTGCTGAAAGCTTAGTATATGGTGCGATTTTAGATGCTAAAACAGCTGAACATGCTTCAAGTTCTACAGCAATGAAATCTGCGACAGATAATGCTAAAGATATTATTGCATCATTAGAATTAAAGTATAATCGTGCACGTCAAAGTGCTATTACAACAGAAATTACAGAAATTACTGGTGCAACAGCTGCTTTAGAGTAAAATGACAGGAGGAAATACAGAAGATGAGTCTCGGTAAAGTTGTTCAAGTTATCGGGCCCGTCGTCGATGTACAATTCTCTTTAAACGAAACCTTACCAGATATCAATAATGCGTTAAAAGTTACACGTGAAGATGGAACTGCTCTAATTATCGAAGTTACGCTTGAATTAGGTGACGGAGTTATGAGAACAATCGCCATGGATTCTACGGATGGCTTGCAACGTGGAACAGTTGTTGAAGACACAGGTGCTTCAATTTCTGTCCCTGTTGGTGAAGATACTCTTGGTCGAGTGTTTAACGTTTTAGGAGATACCATTGATGGTGGTCCTGAATTTAATAAAGATGCAGAGCGCAGTAGCATCCATAAAGATGCTCCTAAATATGATGAATTAAGTGCAAGTACTGAGGTTCTTGAAACAGGAATTAAAGTTATTGACTTGTTAGCCCCTTATATTAAAGGTGGTAAAATTGGATTATTCGGTGGTGCCGGTGTTGGTAAAACTGTTTTAATTCAAGAATTAATTCATAATATTGCTCAAGAACATAATGGTATTTCAGTGTTTACCGGTGTTGGTGAACGTACTCGTGAAGGTAATGACCTTTACTTTGAAATGAAAGAATCCGGCGTGTTAGAGAAGACAGCCATGGTGTTTGGTCAGATGAACGAGCCGCCTGGTGCCCGTATGCGTGTTGCATTGACTGGTCTTACAATTGCGGAATATTTCCGTGATGAAAAAGGACAAGATGTGCTATTGTTTATTGATAATATTTTCCGCTTTACACAAGCTGGTTCTGAAGTTTCAGCCTTATTAGGCCGTATTCCTTCAGCCGTAGGTTATCAACCAACATTAGCTACTGAAATGGGTCAATTGCAAGAACGTATCACGTCAACTAAAAAAGGTTCAGTTACATCAATTCAAGCAGTTTATGTTCCAGCTGATGATTATACTGATCCTGCTCCTGCAACGACGTTCGCCCATTTGGATGCAACAACTAACTTGGAACGTAGCTTAACGCAACAAGGTATTTACCCAGCTGTTGATCCTTTGGCTTCAACTTCAAGTGCTTTGACACCTGAAATTGTTGGAGAAGAACATTATCGTGTTGCTACGGAAGTTCAACATACGTTACAACGTTATCGTGAATTACAAGATATTATTTCTATTTTAGGTATGGATGAATTATCTGATGATGAAAAAGTAATTGTAGCACGTGCGCGTCGCATCCAATTCTTCCTTTCACAAAACTTTAATGTTGCCGAACAATTCACAGGAAAACCTGGATCATATGTACCAATTGCTGAAACAGTTCAAGGATTTAAAGATATTCTTGATGGTAAATATGATTCACTTCCTGAAGATGCTTTCAATGGTGTCGGCCCAATCGAAGATGTTATTGAAGCAGCAAATAAAATGGCAAAATAGGGGGTAATAACAGATGGCTGAAGATTCAGTTTTGACCGTTAGTATCGTCACTCCTGATGGTAGTGTTTATGACAATAATGCTAAAATGATTATTGTTAAAACACCCAGCGGGGAAATGGGTATTTTACCCAATCATATTCCAGTTATTGCTTCTCTTGATATTGATGCTGTCAGGGTTAAGGTAAATGATAATGAAGAAGATGAAATTGCCGTAAGTGGTGGATTCATTGAATTTTCAAAAAATGTCGCAACGGTTGTTGCAAATGCAGCAGAATGCCAAGAAGATATTGATGAAAATCGTGCACAGGCTGCTAAAAAAAGAGCTGAGCAGATGATTTCTACTGCAAAACAAACACATAATGTTGATGAACTTAAAAGATCTGAAATTGCACTTAGACGTGCAATCAATCGAATTAATATCTCTAAACATTAATACAAAAGTGGGTGCTGGATTTATTCAGTACCTTTTTTTGTATATACATATTAAATATTTCATTTTTGTTACAAATATTAGCGACAAGTGGTACAAAATATGCTATGCTTATGACGAATAAATTTTAGGAGTGTTTTGATGAATACTGTGGGAATCCAATCGCTAGTTACTTTAATGAGTCATCTAATGTTTATTGGAATTGCTTTTTGGGCAATTCAAGGGTTACGAATAGACAGGTTTTTCCCACAAAGTAGCCAACAAAGAATCAAAGTTTTAATTGTCTTATTGGCTATTTTATTAGGATATACAAGCAGTGCCTTTTTCTTAAATTTTATTGATAATGTTCGTAATTTAGTTTTTTTAGTTAAATAATAACGGGGGAATAACTTGTGGAAAAAATAATCGTCAAGGGTGGAAACTCACTCAATGGAACAGTGCATATAGAAGGCGCAAAGAATGCAGTATTGCCAATTCTAGCAGCCGGAATTTTAGCAAGTAGTGGTGAAAATACACTGTCAAATGTACCAGTTTTGTCAGATGTCTTTACAATGAATAACGTACTACGTTTTTTAAATTTAGACGTTGACTTTAATGAAGAAACTAATGAAGTTAAAATGAGTGCGACTAAAGAATTATCACCAGAAGCACCATTTGAATATGTTTCAAAAATGCGTGCTTCTATTGTTGTAATGGGACCACTTTTGGCACGACTTAAACATGCGAAGATTGCAATGCCTGGTGGGTGTGCAATAGGTTCTCGCCCAATTGATTTGCATTTAAAAGGTTTTGAAGCAATGGGTGCGCATATTGAACAATTCGATGGTTATATAGAAGCAACTGTAGATGAATTAAAGGGTGCCAACATTTATCTTGATTTTCCAAGTGTAGGTGCAACTCAGAATATTATGATGGCTGCAACATTAGCTACTGGTACAACTGTGATTGAAAATGTTGCAAGAGAACCAGAAATTGTTGATTTAGCTAATATTTTAAATAAAATGGGTGCTAAAGTACAAGGTGCTGGTACCGAAACAATTCGCATTCATGGTGTTAAGGCATTACATGGCGCTGATCATGCAGTTGTCCAAGATCGGATTGAAGCAGGGACATTCATGGTTGCTGCAGCAATGACTCAAGGTAATGTTTTAATCGAAGAGGCTATTGCGGAACACAATAAACCATTAATTTCTAAATTAGAAGAAATGGGCATTGACGTTATCCAAGAAGACAATGGTATCCGAGTAATTGGAACAGAAAAAATTAAACCAACTACAGTTAAAACATTGCCTCATCCAGGGTACCCAACTGATATGCAGCCTCAAATGACTGTCCTTCAATTAATGGCAGATGGTACAAGTATTTTAACAGAGACGGTATTCGAAAATCGTTTTATGCATCTTGAAGAATTACGACGTATGAATGCAAAATTTAAGATTGAAGGCAACTCAGTTGTCATGTATGGTCCAACTGACTTCAATGGTGCAGAAGTTGCTGCTACAGACTTAAGAGCTGCTGCAGCACTTGTGCTAGCAGGATTAGTAGCTCGTGGTTATACACAAGTTACACATCTTGAATATCTTGATCGAGGCTACTATCATTTCCATCAAAAGTTAGAAGCTTTGGGTGCTGAAATTAAACGTATCAATGATGATACACAAGATATAATTATTAAGACAGAAAATGAAGTAAAATAGAAGAAATGTCCATTTTGGACATTTTTTTATTGTATAGGTATATGGTATAATGCTTACATTAGTGTAAGTTTTAAGTGCCGAGAGGAGAAGCATAATGGCTAAAGATATTGGTATTGATTTAGGAACCGCAAATGTATTAATTAACGTACAAAATAAAGGAATCGTCTTAAATGAACCATCTGTTGTTGCAATTGACACAAAATCAGGTCGTGTATTAGCAGTTGGATCAGAAGCATATAAAATGGTTGGTAGAACACCTGGTAGTATTAGAGCTATCAGACCTATGAAAAATGGTGTCATTGCTGATTTTGATATTACAGAACAAATGTTAACTTACTTTATTAAAAAATTAAATGTGAGCGGCTTTTTATCAAAACCAAGTATTTTGATTTGTTGCCCAACAAATATCACATCAATTGAACAAAAAGCAATTATTCAAGCTGCTGAAAAAGCTGGTGGTGGCAAGGTTTATCTTGCTGAAGAACCTAAAGTTGCAGCTATTGGTGCTGGGTTGGATATTTATCAACCCCGTGGTAGTTTAGTGATTGATATTGGTGGTGGTACAAGTGATGTTGCCGTTATTTCATTAGGCGATATTGTAGCAAGCCGTTCATTACGTGTTGCTGGTGATCAATTGAATAGTGATGTTATCAATTTTGTTAAGCAAAAACATAACCTTCAAATCGGTGAACGTACAGCTGAAAAAGCTAAAATTGAAATTGGGACAGTTTACCCAGACAATCGTGCATTAGAAATGGAAATTCGTGGACGAGATGTTGTTACTGGTTTACCAAAGACAGTTGTGCTTAGCTCTGCTGAGATTGAAGAAGCAACTCATGATACAATGCAAGCAATCGTTGCAGCAACTAAAGAAGTTCTTGAACAAACACCACCAGAATTAGCATCAGATATTATTGATACTGGGATTATTTTAACAGGTGGCGGTGCATTATTAGATGGTGTTGATTTATTAATGTCATCGAACTTAGATATTCCTGTTATGGTGTCAGAAACACCATTGGATGATGTCGCAAAAGGAACTGGATTCTTGTTAGATCATATTGAAAAACAAGGTAGATAACAACTGTGATACTGGTTATTAAGGGAGGTCTATTAACGGGGCAATCTGTTGATGGACCTTTTCATATAGGAGGTGTCATTTATTTATGCAAAACTTAATGCTTGCACCAATCAAGTTTTATCAAAAATTTATTTCACCGATGTTTCCACCTAGTTGCCGGTACTATCCAACATGTTCAAACTATATGATTAAGGCAATTCAAAAACACGGTGCAAAAGGTATTATTATGGGTATCGGTAGGATTTTACGATGCCATCCTTTTGTCAGAGGCGGATACGATCCCGTACCTGATTACTTTACCGTACGAAGAAATAAGAACCCTAAAGGAGAAGAAAAGCATGTCTAAAAAAGAAAAAGAGATTGAAGTAGCAGAAAATGATATTAAAATTAATGGTGAGGATGCAGTTTCATTAACCGTTGGCGGTATTGAAATTGGTACAGTCATTCAACAAGATACAAAATTTGTTGCAACATTAAGTAACGGTGAGATATTCAAAGCTAAAACTCGTGATGAAGGTATTGATACTTTATTGCGCGATTTTCACTTACATCGCGGTTAATTAGTCAATTATTAAATTTTAGCCTATTCAAAAATTTAACGAAATAAGTGACATAGTGTGGAGGGGAATTCTATGAGTAGTAGAAAAGATGAGGTCGATAGTGAGTCAAGAATTGATTATGGTATTATTTTTGCCGTTTTAGTCTTGGCAATTATTGGGCTTGCCTCAATTTACGTATCAGCATCCCATGATACTAGTGCGACCTCAATTGTTAGCCAAATGGTTTCACAGTTAATGTGGTACGCTATTGGTGTCATTGCAATTGTCGTTATTATGCAATTTGACTCAGAACAATTATGGCGAGTCGCACCGATAGGGTATTTTATTGGCCTGTTTTTATTGATGATTGTTTTAGTCGTATATAGTCGACCTTTATATATAAACACAGGTGCTAAAAGTTGGATACCATTAGTTGGTTCGTTAACGTTCCAACCATCAGAAGTTATGAAGCCAGCATTTATATTAATGTTGGCGCGTGTGGTTACGATACATAACAATGATTATCCAACTCATAAAATTGGGACAGATATTATTTTATTAGCCAAAATGATAGCATGGACGTTACCAGTAGTTATTTTATTAAAACTGCAAAATGATTTTGGAACAATGCTCGTTTTCTTTGCTATTTTAGGTGGTGTCATTTTAGTTTCAGGTATCACTTGGAAGATTATTGGACCGGCATTTGGAACGGTGGCTGTTGTAGGTGGAACGGCATTATATATGGTTATTTCAACAACTGGTCGATCAATTCTAGAAAAAGTTGGCTTTTCTGCCTACCAATTTGACCGAATTGATAACTGGTTAGATCCATCAAAAGATACATCCGGAACAGGATATCAATTATGGCAAAGTATGAAAGCCATTGGATCAGGACAAATGACTGGTAAGGGATTTAACGTGTCAAATGTTTATGTTCCCGTCCGTGAATCTGATATGATTTTTTCTGTTATCGGCGAAAACTTTGGGTTTATTGGTGGTTGTATTTTAATCTTTATTTATTTCTTACTCATTTATCGAATGGTTCGTGCAACCTTTGATACGAAGAATGAATTTTATGCTTACTTATCTACTGGGGTCATTATGATGATTTTATTCCATGTTTTTGAAAACATTGGGATGAGTATTGGGTTACTACCTTTAACAGGTATTCCATTACCATTTGTCAGTCAAGGTGGGTCTGCTTTAGTAGGAAATATGATTGGAATTGGCTTAATTATGTCAATGCGATACCATCATAAGAGTTACATGTTCAGTAGCGAAGACGAAGATTTTGATAAAAAGATAAGGCAGTGATTCTATTATGGAATCACTGTTTTTTAAAACTAGGAGGTTTTGATGATGATTGATTTTTATTGGTATCCTAAATGTTCAACTTGTAGAAAAGCAAAACAATGGTTAGACGAAAATGAGGTTGAATACCATATAATAGATCTTATCCAAGAAACACCAAAGGCGAGTCTAATCGAAAAATGGTTGAATGAGTCTGGTCTTCCAGCAATATCTTTTTTTAATACACAAGGAAATAAGTATCGTGAATTAAATCTAAAAGATAAACGACCAACGATGACAATTCAGCAATCAAGTCAAATTTTAGCATCAGATGGGATGTTAATGAAACGTCCGGTATTAACTGATGGAACAAAATTAACGACCGGATTCAGTGAAGATGTTTTTACAGAGACATGGTTAAATAAATAAAACTGTTGACATTAAATTTTAATCTAGCTATAATCAACTACAATAAGAAATACAGATAAGACGTTTTGAAAAGATGAGTAAATTTTAGTAATTAGTTAAGAGAATCCTGGTAGCTGAAAAGGGATCAAAATTACGGAATTGAATATGGTCTTGGAACGTTTGGTAGATGAGCAATGTTAATCTACCTTGGGTACGCCCAATACAGCGGAAAGGTATCGGTTATATTAAAACCCGTACCTGATGAGATTGTTATCGTGAGGTAACAATAAAACAAGGTGGTAACACGTGAAGTTTATAACTTCTCGTCCTTCCGTTTATTAAACGGGGGATGGGAGGTTATTTTTTTGCAGAAAAATTAGGAGGTATTAACATGATTGAGTTTAAAAATGTATCAAAAGAGTTTATCACGAAAAGTGGTAAGGTTAGCGCTGTTTCTGATGTGAATCTTTCGGTGGAAGATGGTAGCATCTTAGGTATTGTAGGATATTCAGGTGCTGGTAAAAGTACATTAATTAGAATGCTGAATGGATTAGAGACACCAACTTCGGGTGAAGTTGACGTTAATGGCGCTAAAATCGCATCTTTATCGGGTAGAACATTGAGAAAGCAACGTCAAAAAATTGGCATGATTTTTCAACATTTTAATTTACTCTGGTCACGAACGGTTGTGGAAAACATCATGTTTCCACTTGAACTTGCTGGAATAAGTAAAACTGAGCGGTTGTCCAAAGCTGAAGAATTAACAACATTAGTTGGGTTAAAAGGTAAAGAAAATGCATATCCTTCTGAGTTATCTGGTGGACAAAAGCAACGAGTTGGGATTGCTAGGGCTTTAGCGAATGATCCTGAAATTTTGATTTGTGATGAAGCAACAAGTGCGCTAGATCCACAAACAACAGATGAAATATTAGATTTATTACTTCAAATTAATCATAAATTGAAATTAACAATTGTATTAATCACTCATGAAATGCATGTGGTTCGTAAGATATGTGATCACGTTGCTGTAATGGAATCTGGAAAATTAGTGGAGAGTGGACTTGTCTTAGACGTCTTTAAGCGTCCGAAACAAGACGTCACAAAACGATTCGTTAATCAGGAGGTCACACCAGCTCTACATGATACTGAACTTGCTGTAAATGAATTAATTGAAGCTTATCCACAAGGGTTGATTGTTCAATTAACCTTTCACAGTACGCAGACGCAAATGCCAATTATCTCTGAAATGTTAAGACAAATTCCAGAAGTTGATTTTAATATCGTTGAGGGTTCCATTCATCAAACTCAAGGTGGCCCAATTGGAACATTATATATTCAATTAACTGGTCCAAAAATAAGTTTAGATCAAACCGTTCCATTCTTGCAAAAAATGAAAGTAGAAACGGAGGTATTGCATTATGGGGACTAATACTTGGGCGTCATATTTTAACTTTAATGCTGTTAACTGGGATGAATTCTGGTCAAATACTTGGGAAACAATCAGTATGACATTAATATCTACAATAGCCGTTACAATTTTGGGTATTATCTTAGGTCTTATTTTATTTGAAACAAAACAAAAAACGACCGGTAAAATAAGTATCTGGGTAAAAATAATTAATTGGATTGTTTCAGCCATGGTTAACATTTTTCGTTCAATTCCGTTTATTATTTTAATTGTCTTATTATTGCCTTTTACTAAGGCTTTAGTTGGTTCTATTATTGGACCGATTGCAGCATTGCCAGCTCTAATCCTCTCGGCGGCTCCATTTTATGCACGAATGGTGGAACTTGCTTTTCGTGAGATTGATTATGGTGTGATTGAAGCAGCTGAAGCAATGGGTGCTAACAAGGCACAAATCATTTGGAAAGTACTATTACGAGAAAGTTTACCAGCTCTTATTTCAGGGGCGACAGTTACTGGAATTACAATTATTGGGTACACGGCAATGGCTGGTACGATTGGTGCCGGTGGGCTAGGAAATTGGGCTTTCATTGAAGGTTATGGTGCTAATAATAATACTGTTACACTAGTTGCAACGGTCACAATCATCATTATTGTTGCCATTTTTCAACTTATTGGTGATCATTCAGCTAAATTAATCGATAAACGAAATAATTAAGGGGTAACCTCATGAGAATAAACAAAAAGTTCATTTTTTCATTTCTATTTTTGACTCTTTTATTAGCTGGATGCGGGAAACAATCAAATGGAATGACTACTTTGACAATTGGTGCTAGTAATATGCCCCATGCAGAAATTCTAGATCATGTAAAACCAATGTTGGCAAAAGAAGGTATCGATTTAAAAGTTAAAGTTTTTCAGGATTATGTGATGCCTAATAAAGCGACTGAATCTGGTGATTTAGATGCTAATTATTTTCAACATAAACCATTTTTAGATAATTGGGACAAACAGAATAATGGTGATTTAATAAGTGTTGGAAATGTTCATCTTGAACCAATCGGTGTCTATTCTAAACAAGTTAAAAAGTTAACTGATTTGAAGAAAGGAAGTACGGTTTTAGTATCTAACAGTATTTCAGATTATGGTCGTGTTTTAACTATTTTTAAAGATGCTGGATTAATAACCCTGAAAAAAGGGACAGACGTGGCAACTGCAAATTTTGCTGATATCAAAACAAATAAATTAAATTTAGTTTTTAAGCATACGTATGAGCCAAAATTGATGTCTGATTTATATGAAAATAATGAAGGCTCAGCCATCATTATTAATGCAAATTATGCGGTTGAAGCTGGATTAAATCCAACGAAACAAGCTATTGCATTAGAACGTAGTACATCATCATATGCGAATTTAGTTGCTGTCGCACCAAAAAATAAAGATAATCCTGCGATTAAAAAGTTAGTTAAAGCACTACAATCTAAAAAGACACGCGAATGGATTTTGAATAAGTATAAAGGTGCCGTTATTCCTGCAAAATAAAGAGAATTGAATTAGTCGACATGACTAATTCAATTCTCTTTATTTTGCAATTTTATTAATTAGCCATTTGAAAATAGCTAAATCTGATGGTTCTCTTATATAAGACATTTCGGGATGCCATTGAACACCTAAAATGAGACCGTCATTACTACTGATACCTTCAATTAGGCCATCTGAACTTGTCGCAATGGCCGTTAATGAATCACCTAAACGGTTAATGGCTTGGTGATGGTACGTATTGACACGAAGCGTTGAACCATAAGTATCTGATAAATAATTATTTGCTTTAATCGATACAGAATGTGTGGCGTATTCTGGTAATGTTGGATCTTGTAAATGCTTAACTTGCCAATTTGAATAGTCACTTAAATCTTGATAGAGTGTTCCACCAAAAAAGACGTTAAGTATTTGTAGTCCACGGCAAATACCAAGTATTGGTATTTTTCGAGAAATAGCTTCCTTGATTAAAGCGAGCTCCATTTCGTCACGTGGGGGATTTAATTCTTCTAATTTTGGATGAGGTTCTTGGCCGTATAAGATTGGTGAAACATCTTGACCACCTGCTAATAGTAAACCATCTACCAAATCAAGATAACTAGATGCGTTTGCTAAATCAGTAGGAATGATTAGTGGTAAACCGCCAACTTCAATAATGGCATCAATATAGCCTTGAGGTGTATAAGTAATTTCGTTAATGTGCATGCCTGTAATTGGATTTCGATTAGGATTTCCAACAATACCGATAATAGGTTTCATAAATGAACCTCCTCAAAATTTACTTTTTATTAGTTTAACTTAATTAAATAAAGATTGCGAGTCTCGAGGCTCCATTGAAATGGATAATTTATTAAGATAGAATGGAATATATTAATGAATCGGAGGAATGCTAAAATGTCGACACTTGAGGTTAAAAATTTACATGTAGAAATTGAAGATAAAGAAATTTTAAAAGGTGTTAATTTAAAAATGTCGACTGGAGAAGTACACGCAATCATGGGTCCAAATGGAACAGGTAAATCAACTTTATCTGAGGCCATTATGGGGAATCCTGCGTATAAAGTGACAGAAGGCGAAGTATTGCTGAATGGTGTAAACATTTTAGAACTACCTGTTGATGAGCGAGCTCGAGCAGGATTATTTTTAGCAATGCAATATCCTTCAGAAATTCCTGGTGTAACAAATGCTGAATTTATGCGTGCAGCAATCAACGCACGTCGACCGGAAGATAAACAAATCCCAATTCGAGAATATTTAAAGAAATTAGATAAAACGATGACAACTTTAGATATGACTGAGGAAATGGCTGATCGTTATTTAAATGAAGGTTTTTCAGGTGGCGAAAAGAAACGTAATGAAATTTTACAACTGATGATGATTGAACCAAAATTTGCTATTTTAGATGAAATTGATTCAGGTCTAGACATTGATGCATTGAAAGTTGTTTCGAGAGGCGTAAATGAAATGTTGAAAAATGCGGAATTTGGAACACTTATGATTACGCATTACCAACGTTTGCTGAACTATATTGTGCCTGATGTGGTGCACGTTATGATGGATGGACGGGTTGTTAAAACGGGTGGCGCCGAACTTGCAGAAAAACTGGAAGAAGAAGGCTATGCTGGTTTGCGTGATGAATTAGGGCTAGACATTACTTTAACAGACGAGAACCTTTAGTGGAGGGCCGGAAAATGATTGATTTGAAGCTCTTAGAACAAAGTATAATTGATTTTTCAAATTTAAAACAAGAACCTGAGTGGTTTCAACAATTAAGAAGAGATGCCTTTGTAAAAAAAACATTACTAGCGCTTCCTTCATTTGAAAAAATTAGATACCAAAAATGGCCCATTATACCTGAAACACTGGTTAAAGAATCAGGGGAATTTGTTTCAAAAAAATCGGATGAAAATACGTTTATTCAAGTTGGATCTCGAACGATTAGTTTAAATATATCTGAGGAATTAAAAGAAAATCATGTTATTATTTGCGACTGGTCAACCGCGTTAGTGGAACATGCAGATTTAATTAAGAAATATTTTATGACTAAGGCAGTTAAATGGGATAGTGATTTGTTGACCGCAACGCATTTAGCACAATTAACCGGTGGTTTGTTTATTTATGTACCTAAAAATGTTGTATTAGACAACCCAATTACAACTTATTTAACGCAGGATGCACGGGACAATCAGGACTATGTACAGCATGTTTTAATTGTCGCAGCAGAAAATAGTCAGTTTTCATATCTAGAAAATCGTTCAACAGTCGGTGATCAGATCACAACCGCAAATATTATTGTGGAAGTGATTGCTAAAGCTAACAGTCATGTTAAATTTGCTGGAGTTGATCAATTAGGGGAACATACAACAGCATATATTAACCGTCGGGGTTATTTATTAGGCAATGCAAAAATAGATTGGTCAATTGGATTACTTAATAATGGCAATATAATTGGCGATTTCGATTCTGATTTAATTGGTGCAGGTTCTCACGCAGATGTTAAAGTTGTTGCGATTTCAACAGGAAATCAGATTCAAGGGATTGATACACGGGTGACGAATTATGGTAAACATTCAATTGGTCAAATTCTGCAACACGGTGTAATTTTATCGCGTTCTACATTAATATTTAATGGAATTGGCCATATTATTAAAGGTGCAAAGGGTGCGAATGCTCAACAAGAAAGCCGTGTGCTAATGTTATCCACAAAAGCACGTGGAGACGCTAATCCTATTTTATTAATTGATGAAAATGATGTTCAAGCTGGACATGCAGCTAGTGTTGGACGCGTGAATCAGGAACAATTGTACTATCTGATGAGTCGTGGATTACACAAAGAAGAAGCAGAAAGACTTGTTATTCGTGGATTCTTAGGACCTGTTTTAACGGCAATTCCGGCAGTTGATGTTCGTGAACGATTAATCGAAACAATAGAGGGGAAACTCATTAATGGTCAAAAATTTGAAAAAGTATCGCAATGATTTTCCTATTTTAAAGCAAATTGTGAATGATGAACCGTTAATTTATTTTGACAATGCTGCAACTGTTCAGAAACCACAAGCAGTTATTAATGCCATTTCACATTATTATGAAAATGATAATGCCAATGTACATCGTGGTGTGCATACTTTAGCCGAGCGTACAACACAGCAATTTGAAGATGTACGACAAGCTGTTGCTGATTTTATTCATGCAAAATATTCAGCTGAAATCTTATTTACAAAAGGGACAACCGAAAGTTTAAACTGGGTTGCTCAGGGTTTTGCACAGAATCGATTGAAACCAGGGGATGAGATTTTAATATCTATTATGGAACACCATAGTAACCTTGTTCCTTGGCAACAAGTCGCACAAGCAACTGGTGCTAAATTAGTTTACATCGACATAACAGATGATGGACAATTAGACATTAATGATGCGAAATTAAAAATGACAGCTAAAACTAAAATTGTATCGCTAACTCAAATTTCAAATGTTTTGGGGAGTATAAACCCCATCAAAGAATTAACGGACATGGCACATACAGTCGGTGCGGTTGTTATTTGTGATGGGGCGCAATCAATACCTTATATGCCGATTAATGTTCAGGAGTTAGATGTTGATTTTTTTGCTTTTTCAGGTCATAAAATGGGGGCTGCAACTGGTATTGGCGTTTTATATGGAAAAAGTAATTATTTGAACGAGATGCAGCCACTAGAATTTGGTGGTGAGATGATTGATTTTGTTGAAGAGCAACAATCAACCTTTAAAGATATTCCTTGGAAATTTGAAGCGGGGACACCTAATATTGAAGGGGTCATTTCATTAGGTGCTACTATTCACTATTTAAATGAAGTTGGAATGGTTAATATACAAGCACATGAACAGATGCTCATCACTGATTTATTACCTAAATTAAAAGCCATTTCTGGCATTACTGTCTATGGGCCAACTGAAAGTAAAAAACGATCAGGCGTTATTTCATTTAATTTGGAGGGACTACATCCGCATGACGTTGCGACAGCTCTTGATATGCAAGGAATTGCGGTTCGCGCGGGTCATCATTGTGCACAGCCATTAATGAAGTGCATGGGTGTATCGTCAACTGTTCGTATTAGTTTATATTTTTACAATACTTTAGAAGAAAATCAAAAATTTATTGACGCGTTAATCGCTACAAAGGAGTTCTTTAAAAATGGGACTATCTAAATTAGATAATTTATATCGCCAAGTTATTTTGGAACATGCCACACATCCGCATCATCATGGCTCACTAGTAAAGGGTCAGAAATCAATTGAACTCAGAAATCCAACCTGTGGGGATGTTTTAAAAGTTGAACTTATCATGAGTGACAACAAGGTTCAAGATGTTGCCTTTTCTGGGACGGGTTGTACGATTAGCCAGGCATCTGCAAGTATGATGACTGATGAAATTATTGGTAAAGCAAAAAATGAAATAGAAGAAATGGTGACAACATTTTCAAGAATGGTAACAGGTGAAACGATTGATGAAAATCTTTTAGGTGATGCTGCTATTTTAGAAGGTGTCGCTCAGTTTCCAGCTCGGATTAAGTGTGCCACATTAGCTTGGAAGGCAGTTTATCAAGCTATTAATTTAGAAAATTAGAGAGGAGGTAAGATATGAAAGAACTAGATGTTGGTGGTGAGTATGAATATGGCTTTAAAGATGATATTGAGCCTGTTTATTCAACTGGGCGTGGCTTAACCGAAGCGATTGTTCGAGAAATTTCGGCAGCAAAAAATGAACCAGAGTGGATGTTGGATTATCGACTTCGTGCCTTTGCCTTATATGAAAAGATGCCAATGCCAAGTTTTGGTCCTGATTTGTCTAAGTTAGATTTAGCTAATATGCGCTATTTTCAACGTGCTAGTGATAATGTTGCTAGAGACTGGGAAGATGTCCCAGATAAGATTAAAGAAACCTTTGACCGACTTGGTGTTCCAGAAGCTGAACGTAAATACTTAGCTGGCTCTTCTGCACAATATGAATCAGAAGTTGTTTACCATCATATGCGTGAAGATTTTGAAAAATTAGGAATTATTTTTATGAGTACAGATGCTGCCGTCCAAGAATATCCTGAATTGGTTAAACAGTATTTTGGCAAATTGGTTCCTGCCTCTAATAATAAATTTTCAGCTTTAAATTCGGCTGTTTGGTCTGGTGGTACTTTTATCTATGTACCTAAAGGTGTGAAGACCGAGGTGCCTATTCAAAGTTATTTCAGAATTAATGCGGAGAATACAGGACAATTTGAACGAACATTAATCATTGTTGATGAAGGCGCAAGTGTTAATTACGTTGAAGGTTGTACAGCACCTAATTATTCGGCAGACAGTTTGCATGCGGCAGTCGTTGAAGTGAACGTCATGAAAGATGCCTATTGTCGGTATACAACGATTCAAAATTGGTCAGATAATGTGTATAGCTTAGAGACAAAACGTGCTAGAGCCTTAGAAAATGCGACGATGGAGTGGGTTGATGGTAACCTTGGATCAAAAGTTACAATGAAATATCCAAGTATTTATTTAGATGGTCAAGGCGCACATGGCACAATGTTGTCGATTGCGTTTGCTGGTGGGAATATCGTTCAAGATACTGGGGCAAAAATGATTCACAATGCTAAAAATACGACTTCTTCGATTGTTTCTAAATCGTTATGTAAAGATGGTGGACGAGTTGATTATCGAGGTTATTTAAAATTTGGTAGACATAGTGATGGTTCGTTTGCACATGTCGAATGCGATACAATCATCATGGATGATAAATCAGCGAGTGATACGATTCCATTTAATGAAATTTTAAATGGCAATGTTTCTATGGAACATGAAGCTAAAGTTTCTAAAATTTCTGAAGAACAATTATATTACTTAATGAGTCGCGGAATTTCTGAAGCAAAAGCAACAGAGATGATTGTAATGGGATTTGTTGAACCGTTCACCAAAGAATTACCGATGGAATACGCTGTTGAATTGAATCGTCTGATTGAGTATCAGATGGAAGGCAGTGTGGGGTAAAATAGTTTAGAATGATGTTACTTTTCCTAAAAAGTAAATAAGGGGATAATAATTAAATGATATATGCACTGGAAATAAAAGGCTTAAAAAAAGAATATGCAACGGGTGTTAAAGCGTTACGTGGTATTGATCTGGCTGTAGAAGAAGGGGATTTTTATGCACTTTTAGGGCCTAATGGTGCGGGAAAATCAACGACAATTGGTATTATTACATCTCTTGTGAATAAAACAGCGGGAACAGTGAAGGTTTTTGATTACGATATTGATACCAATTTGGTACAAGCCAAACAACAAATTGGACTTGTCCCACAGGAATTTAACTTTAATCCTTTTGAAACGGTTCAACAAATTGTTGTTAATCAGGCTGGTTACTATGGTGTTCCTCATAAAGAAGCAATGGAGCGCAGTGAAAAATATTTAAAACAGTCAGATTTATGGGAAAAACGTAATGTACGTGCACGAATGCTTTCTGGTGGGATGAAACGAAGATTGATGATTGCCAGGGCATTAATGCATGAACCTCGGTTGCTCATTTTAGACGAACCAACTGCGGGTGTAGATATTGAGTTGAGACGTGAAATGTGGTCTTTTTTAAAGGAATTGAATGAGAATGGCACAACGATTATCTTGACGACTCATTATTTAGAAGAAGCAGAAACACTTTGTCGTCATATCGGTATTATTCAATCAGGTGAGTTGATTGAAAATACGAGCATGAAAACTTTATTATCAAAATTACAATTTGAAACGTTTATTTTCGATTTAGATGTGTATGATAAAAAGCCAGAAATTATAGGGTATAAAAATTCCTTTGAAGACGCGCAAACAATTTCTATCGAAGTTGAACGAAATCAAGGTGTTAATGGGATCTTTAAACAATTTGATGAACAAGGGATAAAAGTTCTTTCTATGCGAAATAAATCGAATCGATTAGAAGAGTTATTCTTGAAAATTACGGAAGAAAAGCACCAAGTGGGGGAGAAACATGTTTAATCAATATTTTACTGCATTAAAAAGTCTCGCAATAAAAGAAACTAATCGTTATTTGAGAATTTGGGTACAGACATTAGTACCACCAGTGATTACAACATCATTGTATTTTATTATATTTGGTAAAATGATTGGTGGCCGAATTGGTGCAATGGGTGGATTTTCATATATGGAATTCATTGTACCAGGGTTAATTATGATGTCGGTGATCACTAGTTCGTATGCTAATGTATCTTCGTCATTTTTTTCTCAGAAATTTCAGAAAAATATTGAAGAATTACTAGTTGCACCAGTACCAACGCATATTATTATATGGGGATTTGTTATTGGAGGACTTGGAAGAAGTGTTTTAGTTGGGGCACTTGTCACTATTATTTCATTATTTTTTGTACCTCTTCATGTTTTTTCGTGGGTCATTATTATTATCACACTTTTGATGACAGCCATTTTATTTTCATTAGCAGGATTAATTAATGGTATTTTTGCACAGTCATTTGATGATGTGTCAATTGTACCTACGTTTGTTTTACAGCCATTAACTTATCTTGGTGGTGTTTTCTATTCTATTTCAATGTTACCACCAGTTTGGCAGGCCATCTCTAAGATTAATCCAATTGTTTATATGATTTCAGGATTTAGATATGGTTTTTTAGGTAAGACTGATGTATCACTTGCTTTATCAATGATAATTCTTATTCTGTTTATTGGTGTTCTTTACTGGATTTGTTGGTATCTTATTAATAAAGGTAGAGGTTTGAGAAGTTAGGATAGCCAATGTAATAATCCTTCTTTCTTATTAATCATTCTGTGACGGTTGATCAATAATGAATCTGGATAGCACCAAAAACAAAAGTCTTATGGCTTTTGTTTTTTTGTTAGGGTACGAAAAATGGTACCAAAGATAGATATCGTAGACTCTTTAAAAGATAGATATAAGGTATATTTTGAAAAAATGTCTGTTTTTCAAGTAAATTATTATTAAAACACTAGAATAACGTTTATACTAGCTACATATAAAACTAAAAAGGAGATAAATAATGACTATAAATAAACAATTAATTAAAGATGATTTATACGAAGCAGTAAATGGTGAATGGTTAAAAACTGCCAAAATTCCTGATGATAAACCTGCGACGGGTGGTTTTAATGATTTAGCTGATGAAATTGATAAAACTTTGATGGCTGATTTTGAAAAAATGTCAGCTGATTCTAGTGTTAAAGCACCATTAATGCAAGAATTTTTAAACTATTATGCCTTAGCAGCTGATTTTGATCGACGTGAATCAGAAGGAACCTTACCATTGAAAAAAGTTTTAGCACCTTTAGAAAATTTAACAAGTTTAGCTGATTTCGATACTAAATGGGCAGATTTTGTTCGTGCGGGTTATCCAACACCACTTGGGTTTGATGTTGATGCTGATATGAAAAATGCTAAAATTAATGCTTTATTTGTGGCAGCTCCGAGTTTGGTTTTACCAGATAAAACGTATTATGAACGAGATAATTCACAAGCTGAAGGTTTACTTAAAGCATTTAGGGCGATGATGACTAAGTTATTAGTTGCTTTAGATTATAGTGAAGAAAATGCAAATCATGTTATTACAGAGGCACTAACTTTTGATCGTAACTTAGTGCCAAATGTCAAGAGTGCTGAAGAATCAGCTGATTATAGTAAAGCGTACAACCCACAAAGTTTCACAGAATTTAGTTCACAAAGTAGTAATTTAGATTTAAAATCAATTGTTAAAAATCTTTTAAATGGGAATGAACCAGAAAAAATAATTGTGACTGAACCTAAATTTTTATCATCTATTGATGAACTCGTGAATACAACTCATTTTACAGAATTTAAAAGTTGGTTAATTGTTAAAACAGTAGGGAGTCTTAGTTCATATTTATCAGATGACTTACGTGTTATTGCTGGTGAATACGGGCGTGCATTATCTGGAAGCAAGGCACCGAAAAAACAACAAAAGTTTGCTTATTATCTAGCCATGGGAACCTATAGTGGGGTTGTGGGCGAATATTATGGATATAAATACTTTGGTGAAGATGCTAAAGCAGACGTTCAACAGATGGTTGAAAAGATGATTAATGTTTATCAAAATAGATTGGCTACTAATAATTGGTTAACAAGTACTACACGTGATAAGGCAATTTTAAAATTAAGTAAATTAGGTATTCAAGTTGGGTATCCAGATAAAATTAACCCGCTTTATCAAAAAATGCACGTTAATATGGAAAAAACATTGCTAGAGAATGCAATGGCCTTTGATAAATTAGCCACTGAAGATATGTTTAGTAAGTGGGATAAACCTGTCGATCGTGATCTTTGGGAGATGAGTGCAGCAACAGTTAATGCTTATTATCATCCCTTTAAAAATATCATTGTCTTTCCAGCGGCTATTTTACAAGCACCATTTTATAGTTTAGAGCAGAGTAGTAGTGCTAACTATGGTGGTATTGGAGCAGTTATTGCGCACGAGATTTCACATGCTTTTGATAATAATGGTGCGCTATTTGATGAGTATGGTAATTTGAATAATTGGTGGAGTGAAGCCGATTTGACCCATTTTAAAGAATTATCACAACAAATGATTACTGAATTTGACGGAACTGAATTCGCAGGCCAAAAAGTTAATGGGACTTTAACAGTTTCTGAAAATATTGCTGATGCTGGTGGGCTTAGTTGTGCACTTGAAGCGGCTAAATCTGAAGACGATACTGATTTTGAAGCATTTTTCATTAATTGGGCACAAGTATGGCGAATGAAGGCTTCAACACAGTATATGCAATTGTTATTATCAATTGATGTTCATGCCCCTGCTAAGTTGCGTGCTAATATTCAAGTTCAAAATTTAGCAGAATTTTATGATGCCTTTGATATTGTTGCAAGTGATGCAATGTATAAAGCAGTCGATGAACGCGTTAATATTTGGTAAATGATTAATTAAGACAAATTAAAAGGACATTATCAAAATGATAATGTCCTTTTTGCTGCGATTGTTTATCCGTAATACTTAAAGGTAGCATATTATAATACTTCGTTCTCTGTAATTTTTTCTTCCAAAACGTTGAAATTATATTCAGAAAGTTCATTTAAGCCATTTTTACTCTCATCAAAGAAAGCAGTTAAACTTTCAGATAACATTAGATTGATAACACGACCAGCTTCAAATTGAACTAAGATAACTGGAATATGAGCTTCTACTGCCATACCAACTTCAAACATAGTACCAGAGTCAGGTTCGTTATCTTCGTCTTCTTTGTAGTCTAAGATAGCAACAACAACGTCTGCGCGATGAACTTGGCGTGTGTCAGCTAAATAAACTGCACGTTGCCATTGTTGACTGAATTGTTCATATTGTTTACTTTGATTATCTTGGGGCAAGTAAATATTGTCACTATCAATTGTTTTGTTCTCTTTTAATGCTGCAACAACTTGAGAAACACGTTCACGTTGTTTGTCGCTAAAAAATGGACCTGCTAAATAAACTTTATTCATTAATATCGTCTCCTGGAATATATATTTGCTTTTTTAAGTATAGCATGACATTTTAAAAATGGGCACAAAAAAAGAAGACAATGAAGTCTTCTTTTTCAATTTCTAAACACCGTAAACGAATTGACCTGAATTAAAGTGGTCAGCTGAAATAACGTAAACGTTACCACTATTACGTAAAGTAAAGTTAGCTAAATCATTTAATAAGTTATTGGTTGTTTTTCCAGGTTCAGTATCGATAATTTGACCATCACTAATTAAACCAGGGAATACAGCGTCTTCGTTAATTAATAAAGTATTAACACGATGTTGCGTTAATAGAGCAAACAAATCGATTGGGTTTGTTTTGCTTGGATTAACTTCATCAAGTGAACGAGCACGATCCAATAAATGATCAATTGTTTGATTGATTAAAATTTGATTTTGATCTAACAAATCTTTTTCAATTTCTGTAGTTGTTAGGGCACTAGGTGATTTTTTAATTGTAATTTCTGAATTAACTGATTTTAATTTTGTTAATTCATGGAATAAGCTTTGATTTTTAGGTAGTCCAATAAGGAAAAGACGTTTATAAATTAATTCGGGATGGGTAACTAGGAATTTTTCAATTGCCAAGTAGTAATTTCTATTATCAATCGCTTTTTCTTCATCCTTAGTATTTAACCCATGGAGGGCGCCAGTAGGGCCATGAGTGGTCGTGGTATCTGTACTTTCAGGACCAAGAGTTGATACCATGTCGATAGGAGCATCCTCTGGGAGTTCTTGTTTCAATAAGACACCTTCTTTGAATTGATGTAATTCAAATGAATCACGGTGTAAGCTTAGGATTGTTCCTGATAATTTTGTTGCTTGTTGAGCTAATAAAGGTAAAGTGTATGCTTCAGGACCAACAATAACTTTATCTACTTCAATAGCGTGATTTAAATTAAATTTAAAGTAATCGTTAGGTGTTAAGTAAAGTGCGATACTAGGGAATTGACCGATTTTATCTGCAATTTCATTAATAAAATTAACCAATTGTGTTTCAATTAGTTCCCAAGTTTTCTTAGGTACATCCGAATGAGCTTCTTTGGCAGTTTTTAAACTAGTTTTTAGTTTTAACTGATTCTTCGCAGCAAAATTAATACCTGGATATGTTTTGATAAAGATTGATACAATGGGTTCTTCTTTGATTGTGAGTAATTTTTTCAAATTGTTATGCATTGACATAATGGTTCCCCCTTTATATGATTACCTTTAGTATAACATCATGAAAACGGTTATCCAACTTATATGGTTACGTTTTCATAAAAGGAGTAAATATGATTTATTTAGAAAAAGATAACAAAAATATTAAAAAAATGGAAGCTTACATGAAAAATAATTTTTCTTACTTAGGGATTAAGACACCAAGTCGACGTGAACTAACAAAGGACTTGATGAAAGAATCTAAGAGTTGGCCTCTAGAAGAGTTAATCTCACAAATTTTAGCTTATTATGGTCGTGAAGAAAGAGAGTATCAATATGTTGCAATCGACTTAGCACAAAAAAATCTTAAACGATTGACGGTTGATGAAGTCCAAGTATTGGTTGAGTTAATTAAGGTTAAACCATGGTGGGATTCAGTAGATGCTTTACGTAAGGTTATTAGTGACTTTTTAAAATTAAGTCCGATAAATTTTAACGATATTAGTAAGCAATTTGAAAACCATGATAATTTCTGGATGCGTCGTGTGGGTATAAATCTTCAGTTAGGCTATCGTGAAGAAACTAATCTAGCTTACTTATCAAAGATGATTTTGAATGATAGAACAACAGATGAATTTTTCATCCAAAAAGCGATTGGTTGGTCATTACGTGAGTATGCTAAGACTGATGAAAATTGGGTTATAACTTTTATTGAGAGCCATGATCTATCAAAGCTAGCTGTGCGAGAAGGACTTAAACATGTGAAGACAAAATAAAAAAGACTGATTTTATTCAGTCTTTTTTGCTTATTTTAAGGTTAAGAATTTATCTCCGGCAAGGTCTCTGTAGAAATTTGCTTTAATTGCTTGTTGATAAGGCATGTACCAAATATAACCAATTCCAAGTGTCACGATTGATAATAGGTACCAACCAACCAGACTTAACTCTATTACGAATAAATCAAATTTGTGTCCGTTCATTAATTCACGGCTTAACGTTATTTTTTTATTAATACTGATGTCAGGATGATTTGGGTTATCTGTTAAGTCTTTGTTAATCATAAAGACTTGTGAATAAGAATAGTATTTAATAATTCCTGGGACAATAAGCAAGAGAGTCCAAAGTGTACTATAAATGGTTTTGAGAATGGCGATACCAATAGATGGGAAAAATAATTCATTTGAGAAAACTTGGAAACTTTGTGTAAATGCATGTTCTGGTGTTTTTTGTGAACTGACCCAAGTTAAGAATGTATATGAAACACCTACAAGTAGAATTTGAAAAATAAGATAAAGAACAACGACAGTTGCTGAAATTATAGGACTGATAGCTGATGATTGGTTATTATTTTCAGTAGAATATAAATTCATAATGTCTGCGTACTCAGTAGAATATAAGCGAGAATAAACAATAAAAATAAGGATTGCTAGTAAGCTAACTAGGATAGCTGACTTCCAGTGTCCTTTAAGTAATGCCTTTGATTCAGATTTCAGTTGTTGTCTCGTTTTTAGTGGTTTTTCCATGATGTGTGTCTCCTTAATTGTATATGTTTTAATAATATTTTAAGCATACATTAAACCAAATATTAAGTCTATACTGACAGATTGAGAATGTGAGTATTTCAATATTTTTAGACGGTATAAAAGTGAAACAAACCAAACTTTTTGTTAGATTGTAGTAAGATGAATAGCGTAATCTATATTAATGGAAGAAGAGTGAGCTAATGGTAAATAAAATGAAGGCCATCGCAGCATTTGGAAAATTTCCGACAGAAGATAAAAATGCATTACGAGATGTCAAAATCGATAAACCGACACCTGAAAATCATGATATTCTTGTGAAGGTAACGGGTATTTCAGTGAATCCAATAGATTATAAATCAAGAATGTTAATTGATTCTGAAGAAAAATTACTTATTTTAGGTTTCGATGCAATCGGGGTCGTCTCTGAAATAGGATCAGAAGTAACACAATTTAATAGTGGTGATAAGGTTTTTTATTTAGGTGTCAATAATCGTTCAGGAAGTAATGCTGAGTATCAGCTAGTTGATGAACGACTAGTTGGAAATGCACCCAAGAAAATAACAGACAGTGAAGCAGCCGCTATGCCACTAACAGGTGTAACAGCATGGGAAGCATTATTTGAAAAATTAAATTTCATTCCAGAGAAAAATGCCAATAGTGGAAAATCAGTTTTAATTATTAATGGAGCTGGTGGTGTAGGCTCTATTGCTATTCAACTTGCTAAATGGGCTGGTTTGACTGTTATCACGACCGCTTCAAGATTAGAAACGAGCGATTGGGTTAAAAAGATGGGCGCTGATATTGTCATTAATCACCGAAAAGATTTGAAGAAACAATTAGTTAAATTAAATATTAATGAAGTTGATGGTATTCTAATATTGCACTCAACAGAAACTTATTTTGATTTAGCAGCAGATATCATCAGACCTCAGGGTATTATTACTTCAATTGTGGGCACATCTGATAATTTACCAATTGGTAAATTAAAAAATAAAAGTAATGAGTTTAAATGGCTAACAGTTTTTACTAAAGGTGTATATTACACGGCAGATATGAGCTCTCAAGGTAAAACATTAAATCGCTTAGCCACGTTATTAGATGAAGGCAAACTAAAATCAACGATGACTAAATCATTGGTGGGGATTAACGCCGATAATTTACGAACGGCTTCTGAAGTTGTTGAAAATGGTAAGATGATTGGAAAGTTTGTAATAACTGGTGAATTTAACGCGGAGGTATAAGCTATTGAGTAAAAAAGAAATTAGAAAAATGATTATTAACAAGATGGTTGATTTGGCAAAAAATAAGGTCCTTGAAAAAAGGAATCAGGAGAAGGCAATTATTGATAAAGTTTTACAATCTGAAGAATGGGAATCGGCTGATTCAATCGGATTAACAATTAGTCAATCGATTGAGTTTAGTACTAACGAATTACTATTGGCGGCACTGTCTCAAGGTAAGAGGGTGTATATACCAAAAACGATGCCTGAAAAGCAACTTGCATTTTTACCTTACTTATCTATTGAACAGGTGCTTATAAAAAGTGATTATGGACTATTAGAACCTGAATATAATGTTGCACTTGAAAAGAATAATTTAGATTTAGTGATTGTACCAGGAGTTGGGTTTAATTTAGAGAATAATCAAAGGATTGGCTTTGGCGGTGGTTATTATGATCGGTATATTGCAAAATATCAACCAAAAACAATTTCACTTTGTTTGGACGTTCAAAATGTAATTTCTGAGAAATGGACAAGTAATCAGTTTGATATTAAAATTGATAAAATTATTACAGTATAAGTTCTATTTGAATAAATCCTTAACAAAATACAGTTTAATAATATTATTTACATTAATATACGAATATAGTAAAATTGTAATTGCTCATTAATGAGATAAACACGAACAAATGTATTTATGAAAAGGAGATTTAAAATGATTAATCGCATTAAATCATATTTTGAAATTGATCAGTTACATACAACGGTTAAACGCGAAATGTTAGCTGGTTTTACAACGTTTATATCAATGGCTTACATATTATTTGTTAATCCTACGATTTTAAGTGCTTCGGGGATGGACAAAGGGGCAGTATTTACTGCAACTGCATTATCAAGTGCTTTAGGCTGTATTTTAATGGGTATTTTAGCTAAATACCCAATAGCAACAGCTCCCGCATTGGGTATTAATGCCTTTTTCTCATATTCAGTTGTTATAGGTATGGGAATTCCATGGCAAACAGCTTTAGCAGGTGTATTTGTAGCATCACTAATTTTTATTTTAATTACTATTTTTAAACTACGCGAAATGATTATTAATGCTATTCCAAGTAACTTAAAATACGCTATCTCAAGTGGTATTGGTTTATTTATTGCTTTTATCGGTTTACAAGATGGTGGCTTAATTATCGCAAACAAATCCACAGTTGTGGGCCTAGGTCCATTGACCGTTGGTACAACATGGTTAACAATCTTTGGCTTAATTGTTACTGCAATTTTAATGGTTAGACGTGTTCCAGGTGGTATTTTTATTGGGATGTTTGCAACAGTTATTCTAGGATTCATCACAGGATTAATTAAAATGCCAACACAAGTTGTTGCCGGTGCCCCAAGTTTGGCCCCAACATTTATGCAAGGCGTTAAACATATTAGTGATATTAACACGGTTCAGTTATGGGTAGTCGTTTTAACCTTCTTGTTAGTTACTTTCTTTGATACTGCTGGAACACTTGTTGGGTTAGCTCAACAAGCCGGATTCATGAAAGACAATAAAATGCCTCGTGTCGGTAAAGCTTTAGTTGCTGATTCAACAGCAATGCTTGCTGGCTCTGTTTTAGGAACATCTCCAGTTGGTGCATATGTTGAGTCTTCAGCAGGTATCGCCGTTGGTGGACGCTCAGGTTTAACGGCTGTTACAACTGGATTATTATTTATTGTCGGGATATTTTTCTCGCCATTATTATCAGTTGTAACAACACAGGTCACTGCTCCAGCATTAATTATTGTTGGTGTATTGATGGCACAATCTTTAACAAAAATCGAATGGACAAAAATGGAAATTGCAATTCCAGCATTTTTAATTGTAATTGGTATGCCATTAACTTATAGTATCTCTGACGGGATTGCTTTGGGAATGATTTTTTATCCAATTACAATGATTGCTGCTGGTCGTCGAAAAGATGTTCATCCAATCATGTACGGACTGTTCTTTGTGTTCTTACTTTTCATGTGGATTTTAAATGTTTAAATAAAATAGCAAACGTAAATGACAGATCTACTATAAACATGGTATTATTTAGACTAAGAGTTTAAAGCGAACAAAAATAATACAATAGGAATGGAGAATATGATGACAAGCGAAAAGATACACATTGGATTACTTTTTGGTGGTAATTCATCAGAACATGACGTTTCAAAACGTTCAGCACATAATATCTACGATGCAATGGATAAAAATAAGTACGAAGTTAGTTTATTCATGTTTACAAAGGAAGGTGTACTACTTGGAGATGCTGCTTCACGTCGCATTTTTGATGGCGAACCAGAAGCAAAAGTTGTTGAAGATGTCTTACCAACAATTGATTTTACAAATCCGTTAGCTAATATCATGAGTTTAACTGAAGTTAAAGATATTGATCTTTTTTATCCAGTTATTCATGGTAATATGGGTGAAGATGGTACAATTCAAGGATTATTTAAACTTTTAGATAAACCATATATTGGTAGTGATGTTCGTTCATCAGCAATTTCATTTGATAAAGATTTAACTAAGAAAATGTTAACGTTAAATAATATCAGAAATACTAAATATTTGGTTGTTAAGGCCAACAATCGTGCTGAAATGACTTACGCACACATTAGTAAGGAACTTGGAGAAGTTGTTTTCATTAAACCAGCTAACCAAGGATCATCAGTTGGTATTCATAAGGCACATAACGAAAAAGAATTCCTTGAAGGTATAGAAGATGCATTTTTATATGACACAAAGCTTTTAGTTGAAGAATCAATCGAAAATCCTGATGAAATTGAATGTTCAATTCTTGGAAATACTGATTTAAAAGCTTCAAAATTAGGTGCAGTTATCGTACCTAAATCTGATGTATTTTACGATTACAATAATAAATTCGTTGATGCTTCAGGTGTGGAATTTGAAATGCCTGTTGAATTACCAGATGAATTAACAAAAGAAATCCAAGACATGTCATTACGTGCTTTTGAAGCATTGGGTTGTCGTGGTTTAGCACGAATTGATTTCTTAGTTAAAGATGGTATTCCATATCTTGGTGAACTAAATACGTTACCTGGATTCACAAACATTTCGCTTTATCCACAATTGTGGGAAGTTTCAGGAATTGGTTATTCAGAATTAATTGATAAATTAATCCAATTAGCATTCGACGAACATGCCGCTGTTAAAGAATTACATTATGACTTTACTGAATTACCTGAAATCTAAATTTTAAGAAGATTATTAGTCTGGAGACAGCACTAGTAATCTTTTTTATTTGAGTGAAGGAGAGAATAGAATATGGAAAGATGCCCATGGGCCCAATCGGGTAATCAGTTAATGCAAGATTATCATGATGAAGAATGGGGAAAGCCGCTTTATGGCGATCAACAACTATTCAGATTATTGAGTTTAGAATTAATGCAAGCAGGGTTGAGCTGGAAGACCGTTTTAAATAAACGTAATCATTTTAATCACGCTTTTGAAAATTTTTCAATTTACAAAGTTAGTCAATTTGATGAAGATAAAATTGCGGAACTAATGGAAAATGCAGATATTATTCGAAATAAGCAAAAAATTATCGCTATTATCGCGAATGCACAGGCGATCATAAGAATGAACCAAGATGGGCAATCATTTGATTCATTTTTATGGGAATTTGTAGCAAATAAACCAATTAATAATCTCTGGCGACATGCAGAGGATGTTCCAGCTGAAACCGACATTTCAAAAAAGTTATCTAAAGAATTGAAGAAATTAGGGTTTAAGTTTGTTGGTCCTAAAATTATTTATTCATTGATGCAAAGTATGGGTATGGTAGATGACCATATTACTTTATGTAAATTCAAGACAAAATAAAAAGAAATTAACCAATTATGGCTAATTTCTTTTTTTATTTTTTAAGATTATTTTTAAGAGCAGGTGTGTTATTTAAATCTGTTCGAACAACTAAGACATCAGAAACAGCAACTCGAGTTACGTATTCTGTAACTGAACCAATTAATAATCGTTCGACTGCATTCAATCCAGTAGCGCCGATCACAATTAAATCAATATCTAAATTAATAGGAACATTTTTAGCAATAACTACTTTTGGAGAACCATACTCAATTGAGTAGTCAACATTCTTAAGACCAGCTGCTTTTGCTTGTGCAATATACTTATTCAATGTCTCTTTTGCTGTATCACTAACTTGTTCAACCATTGACGTATCAAAACTTGAGATATTTTGGAATGCTCTAGTGTCAATAACATGCAAAAGATGAAGTGTAGAATCTTCGCCATTTCTTAAAGCTACTTGTACTGCTTTTTCGAATGCTAATTTTGCTTCATCAGAACCATCTACAGGAACTAAAATATTTTTATATTGTTGTAACATGGTCGGCCACCTCTTTCTTTTATATACCTCTATTTTACGACAAAACGAATGAAAATAGAAGTAAAAACGGTTACAAAGTTAGATTAATGCATAAAAAAAGATAAAATAATTGTTAAAGCACCAACCGTAAGGCAGGCTAGAGTAACTAGTATCCCACAAAATATGGGTATAAAAATGATTACTGAAATTAAGCCAACTAAGCTTTCAATACAGATAATTAACCCAAAGACAAGTAGTATTGAGCTTAGCACCTGGTTTGACTCAGGTTTAAATATCATAAAATTTTTGTTGCGATGTGAGAATAAGTAATAGCCGATAGTCAAGAGTAAGAGTGAAAGAACGGCTAAAAGTATCCGAATTAACATTTAAAGACTCCTTTATTCTTAATAAAAAAAGTCTGAGCAAACATAGTTTGCCCAGACCATCAAAGCAAAAGCTTTGGAATATCCGCGTAGTGCCGTTAATCATCTTCGTGAGTTGAGCCCGCAGTGAAGCAGGTGGCATCGACTGTACTAGCCTCTAACTACCAAGTGAAAAGGCTTGAAATTAGCTAGCCTATCAAGTTGACGCCTAGGTATAATTATTTGTTCGGTCAACATTCTAATAAGATAACGCGTACACTTCAGAACTTCATCTTTAATATAGCACAGACTTTTAAAAGGTGCAACAATTATGATGTAAGCGGCAACAAATCATCTTTTTGATGGATGTAATTTACTATATTGTTCTTTAAGTCCTTGTTCATAACGCCCGTTTGCTTTAGGCTCATAATAATTAGCATCTTTCAATTTATCTGGAAGATATTGTTGGGCAACCCAATCATTTGGATAGTTATGTGGAAATTTATAACCAATACCATGACCTAAATCTGCAGCACCTTTGTAATGTGAATCTTTTAAATGAGCAGGAATATCTCCAAAACCACCTTTTTCAATATCAGCAATTGCATTATTTATGGCAACATTTGCCGAGTCTGATTTGGGTGAGAGGCAGAGATCAATTACTGCGTTAGACAGAGGTATTTTAGCCTCTGGAAAGCCAATTTTTTCTGCCGCCTGTACAGCAGTTAAGGTTCTAGCACATGCTGCAGGGCTACTTAATCCGACATCTTCGTATGCCATTGTGATTAAACGCCTTGCAATTGTAGGTAAATCACCAGCAAGAATTAAACGTCCTAAGTAATGTAAAGCCGCGTTAACATCGGAACCTCTTACTGATTTTTGAAAAGCAGAAATAACATCATAGTGAGCATCGCCATCTTTATCATGGGTTAATGCTTTTCTTTGTAGACACTCTTCTATGACTGATAGTGATAAGGTAATGACACCTGAACTATCAGGTGGGGTTGACTTAGCAGCTAGTTCAAGTGCATTCAAAGAACTACGTAAATCTCCGTTGGTTGCTCGCGCTAAGTGTAACCGTGCATTAGCTTCTAAATTAATATTAAGATTTCCGAGACCAATATTTTTATCTACTAGTGCACGATCAAGTGCAGTTTCAATATCATTTTCGTCTAAAGGTTTAACTTCAAAGATTTGTGTTCGACTTCTAATAGCTGGATTGATGGTAATGTAAGGATTTTCTGTTGTTGCACCGATTAAAATAATTTGGCCACTTTCTAAGTGGGGTAATAAGAAGTCTTGTTTAGGTTTCGTTAATCGATGGATTTCATCTAAAAGTAAAATAACAGTACCGCTCATTTTTGCTTCTTCAGCTACGATTTCAAGGTCTTTCTTAGAATCAGTTGCAGCATTTAATTTACGAAATGCATACTGAGTTGATCCGGCAATAGCACTGGCGATACTCGTTTTACCAGTGCCAGGTGGTCCGTATAAAATCATAGATGAAAGCAGTTTTGCTTCGACCATTCGTTTGATAATTTTACCTGGACCAACAAGGTGTTGTTGGCCAACGACTTCTTCAATTTTAGTTGGTCGCATTCTGAATGCAAGTGGTTGTAACATATGTGGCTCCTTTCACGTTGATTACTAAAGAATAGTATAGCATATTGCATAAATTTAATTGGCACAATGGATTGCAAATATGAAGGATTAATTCAAATATTTGGTACAATGTAATAGACAAATGAGGAGGCACAATGATATGAAACTAGATGCAATCGGATTACAAATTCAGGAAGAAAAGCTCGCACCTCTACTTAGAAAATCGTTGATAGGATTAGAGCGAGAAACTCAAAGAGTGAAGAATACGGGAGTGCTGAGTTCAACTGATCATCCTGAATCATTAGGAGATAGATTTAAACATCCTTATATAAAAACAGATTTTGGCGAATCACAAATGGAATTTATCACGCCACCAATTGAGGGGGCTGATAATGTTATTAACTATCTAGATGCCATTCAACAAGTCGCAACACAAGAATTGGATAGTGATGAACAGTTATGGCCATTGAGTTCAATTCCTAAATTACCAGTGGATGAATCTAAAGTAAGAATAGCGCATCCAGATGAATTAGGATTTATATACCGAAATAAATTAGCAGAAAAGTATGGAAAAAAACGTCAACTTTTTACGTCTGTACATCTTAATTTTAGCTTTCCAGAAAAAGTAATTCAGATTTTATTTGATTCTGAGTTTCATAGTTATTTTAATTCTTATATAGAATTTCATAATTACGTCTATTTAAAAATTGGACGCAAATTTATGGAAAAGAGTTGGCTTACAACTTACTTGTTTGGAGCAACACCAATTGTTGAAAGTACTAATTATAATGCTTGTCATCCGGTTAGAAGTGTTAGAAACAGTGAATTTGGCTATACCAATATTGATAGTTCAGTTCAAGCTTCTTATCGATCAATTAACTCATACGTTACGTCACTTAATAAGATGGTCCAGAATGGTAAATTGTTATCATTTTCTGAATATTATGGAGATGTACAATTTAAATCAGCTACTAAAAAGGAAGATACATTAATTTCATCTGGTGTTAATTATATTGAACTCCGTGGATTTGATGTTGATCCATTTTCTCGTGTTGGTATTCAAGGTGACACAATTAAGTTTATTCAATTATTAGCGGCTTACTTTCTAATGACGCCAGATATGGCAGAAAATGAAGTTGATGATATTATATTTAAAGCGAAACAATTAAAAAATGAGGTGGCAATAGAAGACCCTAAAACAACCTCGATTGTTAAAAATGCTGCAATAAAACTGCTGAACGAATTAATTTTATTTAATGATAATTTTTATCTAGATAAAAATTTAGAGGATACATTAGTTCAATTTAAATTACAATTTGAACGACCTGAATTGAGTCTGAGTGCAAGGATAGTTGATGAAGATATTAATAAATCGTTGGCTGATTTTGCAATGGAACAAGCAAAATCTAATAAGATAAAGTATCAGTCACAGTTAAGTTCATTGATTGGCTTTAACTGTTACTCGAAAAATACGCAGCTTATTTTAGCAGCGTTGATAAAAAGAGGGTCTTATTTTGATCTTGTTGACAGTGATTTGGACGTCATACGGGTGAACGGACATCTTCTGCAAAATGGGGTAATTTCTGATTTAGATACCAGTGTTTTAAACAAAATTGCATATGACAAGCAAACAACTAAAAAAATATTGGGCAACCTTGATATTAAAGTTCCTAGTAGTATTAATGTACACACTTTAGATGAAGCTATGAACTATTATGCAGATGTAGTCAACAAAGCATTAGTTATTAAGCCAAGATTCATAAAGAGCAGTCAAGCAACACATGTATTTCGAGTGGCTCCGACGTTAAGCGAGTATAAAGAAGCCGTTAAACGTATCTTATCAATTGATACACAAGTTTTAATTGAAGAAATTACTGTTGGGTCAGTCTATCGATTTATGATTGTAGGTGGCCATGTAAAGGGTATTGTTGAAAGATTACCAGTTAGTGTAGTTGGCGATGGACGAAAGACGTTGGCACAGTTAATTACAATAAAAAATGCACAAGTAGAACGTACTAGTCAAGGTCCATGGTATCCGCTTAAATTGTCAGAAGTTGAACATCAAACAATAGCATCACAAGGTATTACTGAATCAACTGTTATTTCAAGAGGGTCTGAAGCAATCATTAGATATGATAGTAATTTTTATTCGGGTGCAAATCAAAATGAAGTTAGCAATCAAATGGACGAATCATATATAGCGTTAATTGAAGGTTATGCAAAACGTTTAAAAATGACGATGGGGGCAGTTGATGTGGTTATTCCTAACTTGTATATAGCATATGACTATAGACATAGGGATGCTTTAACCGTTCTTTCAATTGAAACGGCTCCTGATTTATCGATAAATTCGTTTCCTAATTTTGGAGATAACCAGCCTATTGCTAATGAAATAGTAAAGATTTTAGAAACCAAATAAAAAACTTAAACTACACTTAATATAAAAGTGTTAGTTTAAGTTTTTATGCTAATCGAATAAATTTTCAAAAAATGATTTTTTCTTTTCTGGCGTTTCAACTTGTATAATTGGATATTTTTCATTAATATCAATAACAGATTCATTAATCGCATTTTTTTCAGAAGCGACAACTAGCCCCATAATTTCAACCCCATCAGGAGTATCATTATTTGATGTTAATGTAAATTTAACATCATGCTTATGCGTTAAGGTGATGTATGGGGCTAATATATTCTGATCAATTGTACCATTAAGTAGAACATGATAGTCGGGATGTTCAAGTAGTTCTTTTTCAAATCCAGCCATATTTTTAGATGCTGTTACCTCAGCAACAGTCATTGCTAGGCTGACCCGCTCTCTAAATGTCCCTAAGTACTTTCTTTGTTCATCGGGATGAAGTTGAGGTGTTCCGTAAAGGCCAGATTGAAGATGTGGATCTAAGTTATTTTCAGTCATGGAGTTGACCACCTTTCAGTAAGTTATGAATTTAGCATACCATGTTTGATACAAAAGGAGAGAGCGAAATGTTTATAAAAGATGATTTTTTAATTTTTAAAGATCAAACATTAGACGGACGATTAAAAAAAATAAAGACAATTATTGATCCCAAATTCGAAAAGGTGGGAGCTGAACTACTACCTTTTTTAGAAGAACAATTAGGAATTAAAATGTATTTGCACATTGCAAAACATGCTAGAAGATCAAAAAATCCACCGCCTGATACTTGGATGGCTTTTAGCGAGAATAAACGTGGCTATAAAATGATGCCACATTTTGAAATTGGTTATTGGGATGATCGGTTATTTATCTGGTTATCTGCATTAGCAGATATTAAAGACAAAAGCTTGTATGAAGAGGGCGTTTCTGAATCAATAATAATGATTCAGAAACTAGAAGATACTTTCGTGTGGTCAGTGGATCATACAAATAAAGAGACGGGTACTTTAGCAAACACAATAACACTTACTGATAGTCAAAAGTGGAGTAGTGTACAAACTAAAGAACTATTGATTGGACAGAATTTAGCTATTGAAGATGAGTTTTTTAGCTTAAATGAATATAAACAACTAAACGACTTGAAAAATACATTACTGCCACTAATTGAAATCTATAAAATATGGACAAAAAAAACATCTCATTAAGAATGAGATGTTTTTTAATTTGAAATTATAATTTGTTGTAGTATTCAACGATAAGTGATTCGTCGATATCTGCTTCAAGTTCTTCACGTTCTGGTAAACGAGTTAATGAACCCTCTAATTTATCAGCATCAAATTGTACGAATTGTGGACGGCCAACTAATGCTTCCATTGCGTCTTTAACAATTTGTAAACTCTTTGATTTTTCACGTAATGAGATTACTTGACCGATTTCAACTGCGTATGAAGGAATATCAACGCGGTTGCCATCAACAGTAATGTGACCATGGTTTACCAATTGACGAGCTTGGCGACGAGTAGAAGCCAAACCTAAACGATAAACAACGTTGTCTAAACGACCTTCAAGTAAGATCATGAAGTTAACACCATGTTTACCTTCGCGAATTGTACCAGCTTTAATAAATAAGTTAGCAAATTGACGTTCTGATAAACCGTACATCATACGAAGTTTTTGTTTTTCTCGTAATTGTAAACCATATTCTGATAATTTACGGCGATTGTTTTGACCATGATCACCGGGTGCATAAGGACGACGAGCTAATTCTTTACCAGTACCTGTTAAAGAAAGACCTAATCGACGTGAAACTTTCCAACTTGGGCCAGTATAACGTGACATATATAAATTCCTCCAATATTTGTTTTGGAGTAAAATAATCCTTTGTGAACTTAGTATTCGTGCAGTTTGTTTTGCAATGTTCACCTTTGCAGCTGAAAGGGTACTAATTGAACCAAGACAATTGGGCAACAAACTGTTGACGAGCTTACCGTCCACCGCTGCATTATTTTACACAAGACTCATCATACTGTCTTTTTAAACTAATGTCAATTTGTTTTCACGTTTGTTTACATAATAAAAAGAATGTATATAATTAATAACATTAATTTCTATAAATAATAGATAAAAGCTAGTGAACGCTTTAAAGGTCTATGATATAATGATTAGAAGCATAAAATTTGAATGTGAAAAGTAAATATAAATTTTAGTAAGCTAAAGGCGGGATTAGGATATGACACAGATTTTTGTTGGAATAATAGTAGTAGCCATTATTATCTATGCAACAGCGTTTTTTCTTCAGAAACGCAATGAAAAAAAATTCGAAACATTTCGTGATCAAGTAAAGGTTATTGCTCATTCTGAAGTTGAACAACAGCTTCAGTTAACGAAGGATTTGGGGTTAACAGGTGAAAGTCTTAAAACATTTTCAGCATTACAATCAGACTTTAAAGAAGTGCAAAATGCAAAATTGCCTAAAATTTCGACACAAATTAATGAAGCATATGAAGCAAACTCGAAATATCAATTTCTTTCTAACCGTCAATTAGCGGCAGAAATAGAAGTAAAATTAATTTCAAGTGAAAAAACACTTAAAGGGATTGAAAAAGCATTAACGTCGTTGAAAGAAAGTGATGAAAGTAATCATCAAGCTGTTGATTCACTTGAAAAAAAATATCAGGATTTACGTAAAACATTATTATCAAAGAACTTTTCGTATGGACCTAGTATCGATAAACTTGAGGATAAACTAACTGGTCTTGAAGATGATTTTGACCGTTTTTCAACATTAACGAGTGCTGGAGATCATGATACGGCTGAAAAAGTTTTAAGTAAGTTAAGAGAAGATACAACTTCGTTAGAAAAGATTCTTGATGAGATTCCACCACTATATAAAAGTTTGAAGAACGAATTTCCAGATCAACTTGCTGAATTACAATCTGGTTACATGAAATTAACGGATGAAAATTATAATTTTCCAGTGGGGGATGACATCCCTAAACAAATAGACGAAATTCAAACACGTGTTGACGAAACATTACTTAAATTAGAGAACCTAGAAGTAGCGTCAACAATTGTTGCAGTTAATGACATGGCTAATCAAATTGATTATTTATATGATGTTATGGAAAAAGAGTTGGCCGCAAAAGATAAGATAGAAAAGCAAGAAGAAAGTTATCGTAAATTCATTGATCATGCTGAAAAACAAAGTCAAATGCTTTTAGTTGAATTAGATAGATTGGGTCAAAATTATGAATTAAGTCATAATGAATTAGAAGACGCGCAAAAATTAAATCAACAAATTAGGGACATTGATGCACAACATGATACTGATAAAGCGGTTATTGATTCTGGTGAAGCAATTTATAGCGAGATGGCTGAGCGAGTTGAACAAAACTCTAAGTTGTTAGAAAAAATTGAATCTGAACAACAAAAAATTGATGCTAGTATTCAGGATTTACGTAGCAATGAAAAAAAGGCCAGCGCAACAATTCAAAGATTTGATATTGAATTACATCAAATTAAAAGACAAGTTGAACAGGTTAATCTTCCAGGACTACCTAATGATTACTTAGATTTTTTCTATGTTGTTAGTGATGAAATTGAAGAAGTTGAAGTAGCAATTGGTAAATTAAGAATTAACATTGAAAAAATTGCAAAACAAATTATCGATATTGAAGCAGATCTTGAAAGTTTAGAAGATAAGACACACGATCTTATTGATAGTGCATCGTTATCTGAGAGTTTACTACAATATGCGAATAGATTTAGAAATTCGAATGAAGAGATTGCAATTGCATTTGAAAAGGCAAAGCAATTATTTAATAATGATTTTAATTATGCAGCTAGTTTGGAAACAATTGCGACTGCATTAGATAAAGTAGAGCCTGGTTCATATAAAAAAATAGAGAAACAATATTATGATAATATGGAAGACAGCTTTGAAATTGAATAGTAACTATATTAAGTGGGGACTAGGGCATTAATTTGTTCAGTCGCCACTTTTATATTCTATAAAGAAACACCAGGGATGAATAAAAAGTGTCAATCTGGTACGAAGTATATTATAATGAGAAAAGTATTTTTCAGAAAAGAAGGTAACTAATGATTTATTTTGATAATAGCGCAACAACAAAAATAACGCCCGAAGTTTTAGATACATATAATAAAGTTAGTGACCAAGTATGGGGTAATCCATCTAGCCTAAATAACTTAGGTGAGATAGCTCATAATTTATTAGAGCAGTCACGCCAACAGATCGCAAGCTTATTAAATGTATTTGAAGATGAAATATTATTTACTGGAAGTGGAACTGAAGGTGACAATTGGGTAATTAAAGGAACGGCTATGGCAAAAATGAACCATGGTAAGCACTTAATTACGACAACCGTTGAGCATCCTGCTGTTATGAATACAATGGCTCAGCTGGAACAGCTTGGTTTTGAGGTTACCTATTTGCCAGTTGATGATGAGGGGCGAATTAGTATTGATGATTTAAAGGCTGCTTTGAGATCTGATACTATTTTAGTTTCAGTTATGGCAGTTAATAATGAAATTGGAACCATTCAGCCTTTAGTTGAAATTGGGGACGTACTAAAAGATTATCCAACAGTTCATTTTCATGTGGATGCTGTTCAAGCCATTGGTAAAGGTGTGCAAGAAGCTTTTATGAGTGACAGAGTAGATTTTGTAACGTTCTCTGGGCATAAATTTCATGCGCCACGTGGAGTAGGGTTTATTTACAGTAAAAGAGGTCGTCACATTGAACCACTTCTTACAGGTGGTGGACAAGAACATAACTTACGTAGCGGAACTGAAAATGTACCTGCAATTGCTAGCATGGCAAGAGCATTGCGATTATTATTAACAGATGAAACTAAGATGGTGATGAAACAAAAAGCTGTTAAAGAATTAGTTTTCAACCATATTAGTAAGTTTGATAAGATTACAACTTTTTCAAAATTACAATCAAATTTTGCGCCACATATATTGTGTTTTGCAATTGAGGGTGTTCGTGGCGAATCAATTGTTCATGCATTTGAAAGTGAAGGAATATATATTTCAACTACAAGTGCTTGTTCATCAAAGAAAAATCAAGCATCTGGCACATTATTAGCAATGAATGTGCCAGAACCGCTTGCTAAATCAGCCGTTCGAATCAGTTTTGATGGAAATAATACGCTAGAAGAAGCAAAAGAATTTAATCGTATTTTTGATATTTTGTATCATAAATTTGAAAAAATTAATTCTAAATAATGAGAGGATGTCGACATGCAATATACAGAGATAATGGTTCGTTATGGCGAACTATCAACAAAAGGAAAAAATAAGAGGAACTTTATTGATCGCCTAGGAACAAACGTTCGAAATAGTTTACATGGTTTTGATGATTTAGTTGTTAAAGCAAATCGTGATCGGATGCACATTAATTTAAACGGTGACGACAGCGAATTAGTTATGCAACGTTTATCACAGGTTTTTGGGATTCAAAATTTTTCACCTGCAATTCGCGTTGAACAAGATATGGATTTAGTTAAAGAAACAGCTGTAGCAATGATTAGTGAGCAATTTGTTGAAGGGACAACATTTAAAGTTAACACACGTCGTTCTGATCATGATTTTGAATTAGATACTAATGAGTTGAATGACGAACTAGGTGGCTGGATTTTAGATCACGTGCCTGGCATTACTGTTAAAATGAAACAGCCTGATATTATTTTACGTGTTGAAGTTCGTTCAAATGGGATTTTCTTATCTTCTGAAACGCGTCAGGGTGCTGGTGGTTTACCCGTTGGTACTGCTGGTAAAGGGATGTTAATGTTATCAGGTGGAATTGATTCGCCTGTTGCAGGGTACCTTGGTATGAAACGTGGTGTTTCAATGGAGATGGTTCATTTCTTCAGTCCACCATATACAAGTGAACAAGCTTTAGCTAAGGCTAAAGAACTAACAGTTAAATTGACACCTTATGTTGGAACGATTCAATTTATTGAAGTTCCTTTTACTGAGATTCAAGAGCAAATTAAACATGATGTACCAGAACCATATTTAATGACCATAACACGTCGTTTCATGTTACGTTTAACTGAAAAAATTGCCGAATTACGTGGTGGATTAGCAATCTTTAATGGAGAATCATTAGGCCAAGTTGCTTCTCAAACACTTGAAAGCATGGTTGCAATTAATGACGTTACAACAATGCCAATTATTCGACCAGTCGTTTCAATGGATAAAAATGAAATTATTGATGTTGCTAAAAAAATTGATACATTTGAACTTTCAATTAAACCATTTGAAGATTGTTGTACAATTTTTGCCCCACCAGCACCTAAAACAAAGCCTCGTTTAGACCGTTCAAGGGAATTTGAAGCTCGTTTGGATATCGATGGCTTAATGGAACGTGCATTGGCAGGTGTCAAGGTTAGCAAGATTCGTGTTGGCGAAGAATATTTAAATGAAAATAGTGAATTATTCGCAGAATTACTATAGTAGCACTTTAAAAGATTAGACAAATCGGTCTAATCTTTTTTTGTCCAATCAAATAAGTCGCTTCTTAAACAGTAATTGAGTAAGATAGAGATAAATAAAGAAAGGGTGGTCAATTATGAAAGTAACTCGTCATGGTAGTGAAATGGATACAGTTGGGGAAGCACCAAAAGTAGGGGAAGTTTTTCCTACAGTTAATGCGTACGATGAAAATGATCAAGTTGTAACATTACCTAAAAGTACAGGTAAAAAATTAGTATTAAGTGTTGTTCCAAGTATTACGACAAGTGTTTGCAGTATAGAAACAAAACGTTTTAATATGGAAGCAGATAATTTTAGAGATATCGAATTTATTACCGTATCTGATGATTCAAAAGAAGATCAAAAAAATTGGTGTGCCGCTGAGGGTGTAAACAATTTACAATTGCTTCATGCAGATAAGGGGAATTTTGCGAAAGTTACTGGATTAGATGTTCCGGAATTTGGTCATATGGCTCGAATGGTTTTCATTTTAGATGAAACTGGACATGTTATTTATGAAGAACTGGTTACGGAAATCTCAAATGAGCCAGACTACGCTAAACTACTTGAAGAATTAAAAAAATAAAATATTGACGATTTTCAGAATAAACGCTAAAATGTGACTACAGACAAAGAATGAGAACACCAGTCATTTCAGAGATAAAATGCTAGGCTGAAACATTTTAATTAGACATTATGGTGGTAGCTCAGGAGTCGTTATTCTGAAATTAAGTAGGAATAACCGGACATTATTGTTCGTTAAAAAGTAATTAAGAGGGGTTAAAACCCAATTTAGGTGGTACCACGGCACTGTCGTCCTAAAACAGAAATGTTTTTTGATGACGGTGTTTTTTTATGCCTAAAATAAAATTGATAGATGAAAAGGAGAACTCATGACAAAAGAAGTTGAATTATCAACAAAATATGATCCAAGTCAGGTTGAACCTGGCCGTTATGAAGAATGGTTGAAAAAAGATTTATTTAAACCTAATGCTAATCCAGAAGCAAAACCTTATTCAATCGTTATTCCACCGCCTAATGTTACTGGTAAATTACATTTAGGCCATGCTTGGGATACAACATTACAAGATATTTTAATTAGACAAAAAAGAATGCAAGGCTTTGATACGCTTTGGTTACCAGGAATGGACCATGCTGGAATTGCAACACAAGCAAAGGTTGAAGCTAAACTAGCTGAACAAGGTGTGACGCGTTATGATTTAGGCCGTGAGAAATTTGTACAACAAGTTTGGGATTGGAAAGATGAATACGCTGATGTTATTCATAAGCAATGGGCTAAAATGGGATTATCACTCGATTATAGTCGTGAACGTTTCACATTAGATGACGGCTTGTCAGATGCCGTAAAAAAAGTCTTTGTTAATTTATATAATAAAGGATTAATCTATCGTGGCGAATACATTATTAATTGGGATCCTAAAGCAAGAACCGCTTTATCAGATATTGAAGTCATTCATCAAGATGATGAAGGTGCTTTTTATCATGTTAAATATCCATTCGCTGATGGTTCTGGATTTATTGAAATAGCGACAACACGTCCAGAAACGATGATGGGCGATGTCGCTGTTGCTGTTCACCCTGATGATGATCGTTACAAAGATATTGTTGGTAAAAAAGTCATTCTACCACTTGTTAACAAAGAAATTCCTATTATTACAGATCATTATGTTGATATGGCATTTGGGACAGGGATGGTTAAAATAACACCTGCTCATGATCCTAATGACTTTGAAGTAGGTAATCGCCATGACTTACCTCGTATTAATACAATGAATGAAGATGCAACAATGAACGAAAATGCTGGTAAATATGTTGGCATGGACCGTTTTGAAGCACGTAAAGCAATTGTTAAAGATCTTGAAGCTGAGGACTTAATGATTAAGATTGATCCAATTACACATAGTGTTGGTCATTCTGAAAGAACTGGCGTTCAAGTTGAGGCCCGTTTATCAACACAATGGTTTGTTAAAATGAAACCACTCGCAGAAGAAGCTTTGAAATTCCAACAAGGGGATGACAAAGTTGGATTCGTCCCAGAACGATTTGAAAATACATTTACACAGTGGATGGAAAATGTTCATGATTGGGTTATTTCACGTCAATTATGGTGGGGACATCAAATCCCAGCTTGGTATCATAAAGAAACTGGCGAAATGTACGTTGGTGAGGTTGCACCAACTGATATCGAAAATTGGGAACAAGATAATGATGTCTTAGATACGTGGTTTTCAAGTGCTTTATGGCCATTTTCAACAATGGGTTGGCCAAATACTGATGCACCTGATTTTAAACGTTATTTCCCAACTAATACGCTTGTCACAGGATATGATATTATCTTCTTCTGGGTATCACGAATGATTTTCCAAAGCTTAGAATTTACAGATGAACGTCCATTTGAACACGTTTTGATTCATGGATTAATTCGTGATGAGAATGGCCGTAAAATGAGTAAATCACTTGGTAATGGGATTGATCCAATGGACGTTATTCAAAAGTATGGAGCAGATGCACTTCGTTGGTTCCTATCTAATGGATCTGCACCAGGACAAGATGTTCGTTTTAGTTACACTAAAATGGATGCTTCTTGGAACTTTATTAATAAAATTTGGAATGCTAGTCGATTTGTTATTATGAATTTAGATGGTGTGGATAAAATTGAATTACCAGCTAAATCAGAATGGCAGCTTGCTGACAAATGGATATTAAGCCGATTAAATACAACTGTTTCTGAAGTTACACGCTTATTTGATGTCTTTGAATTTGGTGAAGCTGGTCGTGCTCTATACAATTTCATCTGGAATGACTTCTGTGATTGGTATATTGAAATGAGTAAAGAAAATCTTAATGGTGAAGATCTGACAGTTAAGCAAAATACACAACAAATTTTGGCTTATGTTTTAGATCAAACATTGAAATTGCTTCATCCAATTATTCCATTTGTAACTGAAGAACTTTGGTTAACAATGCCTCATGAAGGGGAATCAATTGTTGTTGCAGATTACCCAGTGGTTCATCCAGAATTTGAAGATGAACAATCAGTTATTGATATGAACAATTTAATTGAATTAATTCGTGCTGTTAGAAATAATCGTGCAGAAGTAAATGCACCTATGTCCAGTGCAGTTGATTTATTGATTAAAACAACTGATGAAAAAACAAAGATTATTTTTGAAGACAATCAAGAATTTATTCAACGATTCTGTCATCCTAAGGAACTTCAAATCAGTTCAAATGTTGTTGCTCCTAAGCTAGCAATGACGTCTGTAATTACGGGAGCAGAGATTTATATGCCACTTGCTGAACTAATTGATTTGAATGACGAAATTGTTCGTTTGGAAAAAGAAGTTAAAAAACTTGATGTTGAAGTTGTGCGTGGAACTAAAAAATTAGGCAATGAAAAGTTTGTTGCTAGTGCACCTGAGGCAGTAGTTACAAAAGAAAAAGAAAAATTAGCAGATTACCAAATTAAATTAACAGCAACTAAGGAAAGAATTTCTGATTTAAAAGCAGAAGTTTAATCTAACAAAATAGACTTATTTCGGGTACAATATACCTGAGATAAGTCTATTTTTTTTAGAAAGCGGGACGGAAAATTGATCACAACTTACGAAGAGGCACTCAATTTTATTCATGGGCGAACAAAATTTAAAAAAAGTCCATCTTTGAATAGAATGCGAGCATTTATGGAACGCTTAGATAACCCACAAGGTAATATCGCGATGATTCATGTTGCTGGAACGAATGGAAAGGGCTCAACAGTTGCATTTTTACGTGAATTATTAATTGCACAAGGGTTGAATGTAGGAACTTATACTTCACCATTCATTGTTAAATTTAATGAACGTATTTCCTTAAATGGACAGATGATTGATGATACCGCCCTTTTACATTTAGTAAATGTCGTGAAACCAGTTGTTGATCGAATGGATATTGAACTAGCCGATTTTGAGGGGGGACCAACTGAATTCGAAATTATTACTGCAATGATGTTTGTATACTTTGGCAGCATAAATCCTGTAGATATTGTAGTTGTTGAAACGGGCTTAGGCGGGAAGTATGATTCAACTAATATTATTGATCCAATTATTTCAGTTATTACAACAATTGGTCTAGATCATATGAAAATATTAGGTAATACAATTGAAAAGATAGCGCAACAAAAAGCAGGTATCATTAAACGTAATCGGCCTATTATCGTTGGTAGAGTAACTGATGAAGTCTTTAGCGTGATTAATAATGAGGCTAAATTAAAAAATAGTCCTATTTTTCGATTAGGAGTGGATTTTAATGCTAAATCTGAGGGAACAAAATCATCATGGGAAGAAATTTTAACGTATACGTCGAATAAATTGAATATTAAACAACTTTCTGTGCCATTATTAGGTGAATTTCAAGATGAAAATGCAGCAACAGCAATTGCTACTTTTGAGAAGGTTGCTGAAATTCAGGGATGGGCCATTAGTCCTAAATCAATTAGGCAAGGTATTTCAGAGACACGATGGCCAGGACGTTTTGAAAAAGTAAATGATGAACCGTTAGTTATTTTAGACGGTGCGCACAATAGCGCAGCAGTGGATCGGATTACGCAGTTGCTTAAAACGCATTTTCAAGATAAAGAAATCACAATTATTTTTGCAGTACTAGCGGATAAGCAAGGCAAACAAATGCTGGAAAAATTAGCTGCAGTTCCTCATGTACGAGTTATACTAACTCAATTTTCAGGGCCACGTCTAGTAAGCAAAATAGATGATTTCAACGTTAATAAGTTTGATAATGTCTCCATTCAAGAAAGTTGGAAAGAGGCATTAGTTCAAAGTGTTGGCGAAATGTCTTCTGATGATTTATTACTTGTGACAGGATCGTTGTACTTTATTTCGGAGGTTCGTAGTTATTTTGTATCAGAATAATTTAAATAAGTGAATTTCTCGTATTTAATAAAAAATAGGAGGAATCACCATGTCACTTATTTCTAGTTGCTCAAATGAATATCTACTGGAACAAATCCAAAAGTATCAATGTGATAATTTATCAGATAAAGAGCTTTTGACGGTTGTTTTTAGTTTATTATTAACGAACCCTAATGATGTTGGAAAGTGTGTTAATAATTTTTCTTCACGTTACCAATCTTTAAGCCAACTAAAAAAATGTTGTTTAAAAGATTATCAGTTATTGATGGATGGGAATAATCAGTCTACAGCATTACAATTACAAGCTATTGTTACACTGGGAACACGAATCAACAGTGAACCTCATTTTATTTGTGGACAAATCTGTTCAAGTCATGATGCTGGGGTTAGAATGGTTGCTGAGTTAGGTGGATTAAACCAAGAGTTTTTAATTGGATTATTCTTGGATACAAAAAATCAAATTGTAAAACAAGAGACATTGTTCATTGGAACTTTGAATTCAGCAACGGTCCATCCAAGAGATATTTTTGCAGTTGCATTAAAATATGGTGCAGCTAAAATTATATTGGTCCATAATCATCCGAGTGGGCATGTGACACCATCTAAGAATGATATTATTTTCTCTAAAAGAGTTGAAAAATGTGGTATTCTTATGGGAATTGAGCTGTTAGATCATATTATTTCGGGTAATACTAAATATCTTAGTATGAAAGAAGAGGGCGTCCTTTGATTATCAAGGGTGCTCTCTTGTTCTATGAAATTAGATATGATAAACTTAATAAGATTATGGATTCAAAATTAATTACCTTATAATAATTTAAGATAAACTTAATAAAAATTAGTAAATATTGAATGAAATCTCACTTTTGATTATGATATAATGTAAATACTACGAATAAAAGCGCCTAGAAGGCTGACGATGAAGGGAAGAAAGACTGTGTTTGGATTTGGAACAAAGAATATAGGAATTGATTTAGGAACAGCTAATACAATCGTGTATGTTGAGGGAAAAGGTATTGTTTTACGTGAACCTTCAGTCGTCGCTAAAAATGTTAAAACTGATGAAATTGTTTCTGTTGGAGAAGATGCTCGTGCAATGATCGGTCGTACACCAAGTAGCATTGTGGCTATTCGCCCAATGAAAGACGGTGTAATTGCTGATTATGACACAACAGTTGCTATGATGAAATATTACATTCAAAAAGCTTTAGGTAAATCTGCAGGTAAACCTTATGTAATGGTATGTGTTCCTAGTGGCGTTACAGAAGTTGAAAAACGTGCCGTTATTGATGCAACTCGTGTTGCCGGTGCGCGTGACGCCTACGTTATTGAAGAACCATTTGCTGCAGCAGTCGGCGCTGGATTACCAGTGATGGATCCAACGGGTAATATGGTTGTTGATATCGGTGGTGGAACAACAGATGTTGCTACAATTTCATTAGGTGGTATTGTTTCAAGCCGTTCTATCAGAATGGCTGGCGATAAATTGGATGAATCAATTGTGTCATATATTCGTCAAAACTTTAATTTATTGATTGGTGAAAGAACAGCTGAACAATTAAAAATGGACGTTGCATCTGCATCAGTTAAAGATGCTGCATCAATTGAAGATACAACTATCAGAGGACGTGATTTGATTACGGGTCTTCCTAAAACAGTTACTGTAAAAGCAACTGATATTGCAGTTGCTATTCAAGAATCTATTGCTGAAATCATTACTGCTATTAAGGAAACATTGGAAGAAACTTCTCCAGAAATTGCTGCTGATGTGATTGACCATGGTATTGTATTAACAGGTGGTGGTGCATTATTAAAAAACCTATCAGAAGTTATTTCTGAAGTTACAAAAGTGCCTGTTTTTATTGCTAATGAACCACTCGACTGTGTTGCAATTGGTACAGGTGAATCATTAAAAAGTATCGACGTCATGAAGAAAAGATAGATTTTAAAAATCACATAAGCTAAAAATGAAGAGGTTGGTGGTTTATTTATCCAGCCTCTTAATTTTTTAGTTAATTATAAGGTAAGTGGAGGATAGCGAACATGCAGAAATTTTTTTCAAATAGAAGACTAATCATCATTTTAATAGCCATTATTGTGAGTTTTAGTTTAATTTCATTTTCAGTTTCCGTTAGAAATAAAAAATCAACACCACCGCTCATTCAAGAATTTGGTAATGATGTTGTTGGTCTATTTGATAGAGCAGTTAGTTATCCTGCAAATGGCTTAAAAAGTTCAGTTATTGGTATTTCTGATCTTTTAAATACATATCAAGAAAATCAAAAATTAAAAAAACAAGTTGATAAATTAGCACAAGTTCAAGTGGAATCAGACACTGTTAAAAATGAGAATAAACAGCTGAAAAAGGAATTAAAATTGGACAGTACATTGACTGATTATACTTCAATTAATGCATCTGTTTTAACGCGATTACCTTCTGGTTGGCTAAATCAACTTGTGATAAGTAAAGGTAGTGCGTCTGGTGTTAAAAAGAACGCACCAGTGATGGCTGGTTCTGGATTGATTGGTCGTGTTATAGAAGTTAATAAAACAAATAGTAAAGTTGAATTAATATCGACTACTAATGATTCTGCTAATAGATTTGCAGTTCAAGTAAATAATTCAAACGATGATATTATTAATGGTTTAATTACTGACTATGATAAAACAGATAATTTATTAATTATGGGTCAAATTACTTCTAAGAAAGCCTTGAAAAAAGGTGATTCTGTTGTCACATCTGGTCTTGGAGGCACAACACCAAAGGGTTTAAATGTTGGTGTTGTGTCTAAAGTTGAGCAAGGTGATTATGGACTTGCTTCTAAAATTTATATCAAACCTGCAGTTGATTTGAGTGACCTAACGGTTGTAACAGTTGCTCAGACGTTGGATTAGAAGGTGAGATTAGATGAGAAATAAAAATAGACAGTATATTTTTCCGTTAGGACTTATTATTTCCTTTTTTTTGGATGGTACAATACAATTTGTTTTTATGGAACAGTTACAATCACAAACGACTATCATGGTTAGTCACCTGTTGTTGTTATGGTTGATAATGGGTATCTTTTACTCAGATAATAAGCATCTTGAATTATGGGCGTTTGGTGTTGGTCTAGCATTTGATAGTTATTATGCCGGTATTTTGGGTATTTATATGATTTTGTTACCATTAATTGTTTATTTAACTAAAATAGCATATCAATATTTCGAACCATCTTTTATTGTGATATTACTCATTTATTTTATTGATTTGGCAGTTTTAGAAGTTTCGTATTATGCAGTCAATGAGATGATTGGATTTGCTAATGAATCTGTAACAACATTCGTTAGTACTTCGTTTGGACCAACTTTAGCTTTTAATCTGGTGGTATTTATTATTTTGTACTATCCAATATCAAAATTAATGAATTTAAGTAACCGATATAATTAAAATTCAGGGGTGAACGTAGATGCAAGGTGTTATTTTAAAAGGTTATAAAGATGGTTATGAAATTATTCTTAAACAGGATTTCGGATTTGATAAAATTTTGGTTGAACTTAGAGAATTATTTAATAATTTAAGTGCTGAAAAAAAGAATGCTGATGAAACGGTTATTTCGTTTGATATTAAAACAGAAAATCGATTGTTTTCAGCAGATGAAAAGCAAAAAATCGAAAAAATTATTTCTGAATACCGTAATTTTAAAGTACACAAAATCGAATCTGAAGTAATGACCATAGAAGATGCTAATATTTTAAAAGAAAATGACAACGTTCATTTATGCTATCTAACAATTCGAAGTGGACAAATAGTTGATTTAAAAGGTGATATTTTATTTTTAGGTAAATTACATCAGGGTGGTCAATTACGAGCTGCTGGTAATATTTTTGTTATGGGTGAAGTTCAAGGTGTCATTCATGCTGGATTTAACAATAATACAGATAGCATTATTGTGGGCGATGTTTCAGCTGCTTCACAAGTACGAATTGGTGAATTAGTTGATATTATAGATGATGAAAAAGTAACAAACAGTCAAGATACTGTAATCTATGTTAATGATTTACATATTATAGATTATGGCAATCGAGATGAATTAAAGTCACTTCGACCAAAATTATTTAATCATGCTGGAGGATATTAAAGATGGGAAAAGCAATTGTTGTAACATCTGGTAAAGGTGGTGTTGGTAAAACAACATCATCTGCAAATATTGGAACTGCATTAGCACTTCTTGAAAAAAAGGTTGTTCTAATGGATTTAGATATTGGTTTGCGTAATTTAGACGTTGTTTTAGGTCTTGATAACCGTATCTTATTTGATATTGTAGACGTAGCTGAGGGTCGTGCACGGTTACACCAAGCACTCATTAAAGATAAGAGATTTAACGAATATTTATACTTATTACCTGCTGCACAAAATACTGATAAATCAGCATTAGTTCCTGAACAAGTAAAAGCAATTGTTGATGAATTAAAAGAAGAGTTTGACTATGTTATTATTGATTGCCCAGCTGGAATTGAGCAAGGTTTTATGAATGCTATTGCTGGTGCAGATATGGCTATTATTGTAACAACGCCTGAAATTTCTGCGGTTCGTGATGCAGATCGCGTGGTAGGTTTATTAGAGCAAAATCCATTATTACAACAACCAAAATTAATTATTAATCGTATCCGTCGTCAAATGATGGAAGATGGTCAAGCAATGGATGTTGATGAGATTACACGTCATTTGTCTATTGATTTATTAGGAATTATTGTTGATGACGATGCTGTTATTAGTACATCAAATCATGGTGAACCAATTGTTTTAGATTCTAAAAATCCAGCTGGATTAGGTTATCGTAATGTAGCACGTCGACTACTAGGGGAAACAGTGCCCTTGATGACAATAAAACAGCCTCAAAAAGGTTTTTGGAAAAAAATGGGTTCATGGTTTAAGAAAGACTAATTCTTGACAATGTTAATGACAGTATGCTAAATTATTATCAATTAAGAAAAACGTTGAACAGAAGATTAAGGCTTAAACAAACTTTTAAAGAGAGTATCGATTGCTGAAAAGATACAGTTCTTAAGTCTGAAACACATCTGCGAGTTGATTTCCTAAACTAGTTAATTAGGGAAGTCCGGGATAAGCCCGTTATAGCTGTAGTTTAATAAACTCGTTAAGATTAAATTTGTGAGAATTTAATGATGTTTGAGGTGGTACCGCGATTCGTCGCCCTCTATAGTCAATAATGACTATAGAGTTTTTTTATACTCATTTTTATTAATCTACATAAGTTATTTTTCGTGAGAAAAATATGAATTTGAGGTGGCACCACGGCTATCGTCCTCTTGAGTCAATTTGATTTGGCTTGAGAGGATTTTTTTATTTAACTAAAGGGAGATAATGTAATGACTTATATATTAGAAATTTTGCCATCATTAATAGATGGTGCTAAATTAACGTTAGAAATATTTTTTTGGACGATCATTGGATCGATTCCACTTGGTTTAATTGTCGGATTAGGATTAATTTCAAAAATAAAACCAATTAAGTATTTTTTGAATTTTTATGTTTGGTTAATGCGAGGAACACCACTGCTACTACAATTAATTTTTGTGTTTTATGGACTACCAACACTACAACAGTTCCATATTCATATTGTATTCGGTCGATACGATGCGGCATTATTTGCATTTATTTTGAATTATGGTGCGTATTTTGCTGAAATATTTAGGGGTGGATTGCAATCGATTCCTAAAGGTCAATATGAAAGTGCAAAGGTATTGCGTCTATCATATTGGCAAACTATTAGGACAATTATTATTCCACAAGTGTTCAAGATCGTTTTACCTTCAATTGGAAATGAAATTATTAATTTAGTTAAAGATTCAAGTTTAGTATATGTTATTGGGTTAGGCGATTTATTAAGAGCCGGTAACGTAGCGACGAGTCGTGATGTAACACTCGTCCCACTATTGATGGTTGGGGCAATCTATCTGTTATTAACAGCTATATTTACACTTGTCTTGAAGAAAATTGAAAAACATTATAGTTATTACAAATAAGGAGTAATTCTATGCTAGAGTTAAAAAATATTAAAAAGTATTATGGAAAACGATTAATTTTAGATGATATTAATTTAACAGTTAATGATGGTGAAATTGTTAGTATTGTTGGTCCATCTGGTGGTGGAAAAACGACTTTATTGAGATGTATTAGTGGGTTAGAATCAATTGATTCTGGAGATATTCTAATTGATGCCTCACCATTTGATCCATATCGTAATAATACGAACGAAAGTGTTATTGGGGTAGTATTCCAGGAATTTCAATTATTCCCTCATCTTTCAGTGTTAGATAATATAACGTTAGCTCCAAAATTAGTTTTAAATCGTAATAAAGTCCAGGCCGAGGAAGAAGCACAAAAATTATTAGATCGCTTATCTCTCGGAAATAAAGGGCATTTATATCCTTACCAACTTTCAGGTGGGCAGAAACAACGAGTTGCAATTGCACGTGCATTAGCGATGAATCCTAAAATCTTGTGTTATGATGAACCAACTTCAGCACTTGATCCAGCACTACGCCAGGAAGTAGAGAATTTAATATTATCGTTGAAAGTAGACGGAATGACTCAAATAATAGTGACACATGATGTACCATTTGCTGAAAATATTGCGGATAAATTATTAAAAGTTAAGCCGCTAGAAGATTAGAGGATAATAAATGAATCAATTAGAAAAAAAAATTGTTTTTACAATATTATTTATGATGATGTTTATAGGATTAGCTGGCTGTAGCAATAGTAGCCAATCAATGAATTCGGTTGATAGTTGGAAATCAATTCAAAAAAAGGGTACCGTTGTTATCGGAATTGATGATAGTTTTGTGCCAATGACATTCAGACAAAAAGATGGTAGTTTAGTAGGATATGATGTTGATTTAGCAAAAAAAGTTTTTGAAAAATATGATATTCAAGTTGATTTCCAAACAATTGATTGGTCTATGAAAGAAACGGAATTAAAAAATGGGACAATTGATTTAATCTGGAATGGGTATACAAAAACAACTGCACGTGCTAAGAATGTTGCTTTCAGTCGTACATATTTAACGAACAAGCAAGTATTAGTAACAAAAAAATCAAGTGAAATTAATTCTTTTTCTGATATGAAACAAAAAATTTTAGGTGTTCAAAGTGGTTCAGCTGGATTTGATAGCTTAAATTTGCATCCAGATATTTTAAAAGATAATATTAAAGATAAAGAACCTGTTCAATATGATTCATTTGATAATGCTTTTATCGATTTAAATGCAGATAGAATTCAAGGACTTTTAATTGATGATGTCTATGCGAACTACTTTATTAAGCATCAGTCGAATTCAAATGCATATAACGTGATAAATGGTAATTTTAAAACTGAAGATTTTGCGGTAGGTATGCGAAAATCTGATACAACAATGCAATTAAAAATTAATAGGGCAATAACAGAGTTGCAAAACAAAGGTTATCTAAAAGAATTAAATCAAAAATGGTTTGGTGAAAATAATAATATTCAAAATAATTAATTTTGGAGGGACTATATGACATATGTAAATATTGGTGTGCTACTTGTTTTTTTATTGAACTTGTTAGCGGCAATTGTGACCGTCTTTAGAGAAAAACGTGATATTGCTGCAACATGGGCATGGCTTCTTGTCTTGATAGGTATACCTATTTTTGGATTTTTAATTTATCTTTTTTTTGGTAAGAAAATTTCAAAAGAAAAAATATTTGATATTAAAACACAGGGTCGTATGGGTGTTGACCAATTAGTAGATCAACAAAAAGAAGAATGGGCCAGAGGAGAATTAACAACAAGCGGTAAATATACTGATGATGTAAACGAAATCATGCATATGTTTTTAGAAATAGAGAAATCTATTTTAACTAAGAAGAATGAGGTTCAGTTATTTATTGATGGGCATGATAAGTTTAAGACGTTATTTCAAGACATTCGTAAAGCTAAACACCATATCCATGTTGAGTATTATGCATTCGAAGATGGGCATATTGGAAATGAACTATTGACGTTACTTGAAATGAAAGCAAATGAAGGTCTTGAAGTTAGAATCATCTATGATGCATTGGGATCAAAGGGAACTACTAAAAAATTCTTCAAACATCTTGAGGAATTGGGCGGTAAAGCAGAAGCCTTTCTGGGTTCACATTTTTCATTTTCAAATCTTCGTTTGAACTTTAGAGATCATAGAAAGATTGTCGTTATTGATGGTAAAATCGGTTACATCGGTGGATTCAATGTCGGTGATCAGTATCTAGGTGAAAGTGAGAAATTTGGTAACTGGCGAGATACACATATTCGCGTATTTGGAAACGCTGTCGGATCACTACAAAGTAGGTTCATTATGGATTGGAATGCAACTGCGAGAAATAATCAGATTAATTACCAGTCAAGTTATTTTCCACAAACTGTTACAAAAGGTAAAGTTAACATGCAAATTGTTTCTAGTGGACCTGATTCAGAAATTGAACAAATAAAAAAAGGTTATATTAAGTTAATTAATTCAGCTAAAAAATATATTTATATTCAAACACCTTATTTAATTCCAGATGATTCTGTTATAGAAGCGTTAGATATTGCGGTATCTTCAGGCGTTCAGGTTAGAATTATGATTCCTTGTATGCCAGATCATGCCTTTGTTTATCGTGCTACACAGTATTATGCGAAAGATCTAACGAATATTGGTGTAGAAATTTATCAATACAACAATGGATTTTTACACGCTAAAACAGTTGTAATTGATGAAATGGTTGCATCCGTTGGTTCAGCTAATTTTGATTTTAGAAGTTTTAAGTTAAACTTTGAAGCGAATGCATTTATTTATGATGTAGGTGTGGCAAGCACACTTAAAACAATTTTTGAAACTGATATGGAACAAAGTAGTCTTTTAACGAAAAGGTATTTTAATGATCAATCACATTGGTTGAAATTTAAGCAACAGTTTTCAAGACTTCTTTCACCGATATTATAGGAATGGAAACGCTTGACGTTTTTCAGGATGTATGCGATATTATTAATCGGAGACCAACACAAAGGGGAGCCGATTAATTTTGGCTGAGAGTGAAGAAATTCAGACCCTTGGAACCTGTTTGTTAATGCAAACGTAGGAATTGTGTGTAGAAGATTAACACCTTCTTTGTGCTTGGTTTACTAAGTCAAAGGAGGTTTTTTTGTTGGAAAGAAAAAAATTATTGATATTACTAGAAGGGGTCGTTATGGCCGCTTTAGCAATGGCGCTATCATTTGTTCCTAATCCGCCAAATATTGATATTGCACTAGGTGTGTTACCTATTGTGGTATACAGTTTACGACGCGGATTAAAAATGGGATTAATTATTGGGTTACTATATGGTATATTACCTATTTTAATTGGAACTGCGTTTGTATTAACGCCGGTTCAGGCTATCTTAGAGTATCCAGTTGCTAATTTGGTACTAGGATTTTCTGGGTTATTCTCTGCTCGTTTTTTAAGTCAGTTGCGTACTAAAAATATGCGTGGTGCCATACAATCACTGACTTTTGCGATTTTAATAGCTGTATTTCTAAAATACAGTGCTCATTTTATGGCTGGTATCATTTTTTGGTCAAAATATGTTCAATGGGGGCTTTCTCCAGTTGTGTACTCAGCAGTTGTCAATGGTGGGAGTATGATTATTAACATGATTATTGCTACCTTGATACTTAGTATCATACTTAAAAAAAGTCCAGGAATCTTCCTAGCTAAATAGAATAGACAGAAAAAGACGGATATAATAATCCGCCTTTTTTTATAAAAAAGGTTCCTAGCTAATTAAGCTGGGAACCTTTAAAATTTTTATTTTTAAATTAAGCGATTGACATAACTGCGGTTAAAACGACACCACCGACTGTTACAAGAATCATTAACCACACGACAAACATTGTGATTTTTTGGAATGTAGATTTCTTTTTCTTCATGTTTTACCCACCCTCTCAAATCTAATAGTGTAACTATAACTTTTTTATAAGTAAAATGTCAACTTAAAAGTAGTCATTTTTCTTTAAATAATAAGCAGTTAATAAACAAATTATTAACGTGATTAATTGTAACCACCAGAATGAAAAATGAGTGTCTGCACCAGGAAGGGATACGTTCATGCCGAACATACCGCCAACGATTGTTGGTATCGTTAAAATAATCGTCATCGACGTTAAGACCTTCATGATAATATTTAAATTGTTTGAAATAACTGATGAAACCATTTCACCATAATTCTCTAATATTTTAGTTTGAATGCTTGTCATTGTTTCGGCTTGTTGGTTCTCGATTAAAACATCTGTGAGTAAATCATCAGTTGCCTTTTGTTTGAAATGCTCATTTGAGTCAACCATAGATTGAAGTACTGGATTATTTTTCTTTAAAGCAGCATCAAAATAAACTAAACTTTTTTGCATTGACATCATTTGATAATATTGCTCATTTTTAGTTGCTTTAGCAAGTGATTTTTCTAAATTTTCGGTTTCTTGAATGATAGATTTTAACGCAACGACAAAACTTTGTGATAGATACCAAAGTAATTTCAAAGTGAATTGATCCGATGTTATCGTTTTAATTTGATGAATTGGACTATCCGCGATAAATTTACTGATAAAATCTGGTTCACTATTTGAGACTGTAATTATTGCATCATCTGCTAAGATAATTGAAAAAGGAAACGTTTGGTATTCTAAGTAGCCTAGCGAGTTTCTAATGCGATGAGGGTACTGCATTAAGACTAAGTCAGGAACAATATTTTGAGACAATCCTTCAGTTCTTGAATTTTCTTGATCATCTGAAATAGCGGTCATATAGTCTCGTGGTATAGCATACTTTTTAATAAGTTCATTTATTTCTATTTCAGAAGGATTTGTAACGTTAATCCAACATGATTTACTGTATTCTTTTATTTTTTGAATTGTACCTAACTCAGTTGATGTATAATATTCTATCAATATCAAAGTCCCCTTTATTCGAATAACATAATACATAGTATACCAAATTTTTTAAGCTTTCGTTAATTCAGACATCTAGTTGTTAAGATTAGTTCAAATACGCTATAATAGTAAACATAACTGTAACCTAAATTGAAATATATGGTAGAATCATCTATAATATAAGACATTGATTTTTATGAAAATGAGGGATGAAAATATGTGTGGATTTGCAGGTGTATTGAGCGACAGACAAAAAAATACCAATGATGATTACGATAAAATTGTTCATAATATGACAAAAATGATTGTTCACCGTGGTCCTGATGATTCAGGTTATTTTAGTGATGATGATATAACAATGGGATTTAGAAGATTAAGTATTATTGATTTAGAAGGCGGACACCAACCACTTTCATATGAAAATGAACGTTACTGGTTAACTTTCAACGGTGAAATCTATAATTATATTGAACTACGTGAAGCATTAGTTGCTGATGGTTATGAATTTAAAACAGATTCTGATTCAGAAGTCATTTTAGGTATGTATGCTAAGTACGGTGCAGAAGCTGTTAAGCAATTCCGCGGAATGTTTGGATTTGTTATCTGGGATACGCAAGAAAAAACACTTTTTGCTGCCCGTGATCAATTTGGGATTAAACCATTTTATTACGCTATAGCAGATGACAATTTTTATTATGGTTCGGAAAGTAAAGCTATTTATAAAGTTTTAAAAAATAAGACATTTGATAAAGATGCACTTCAAGATTATATGACATTCCAATTTGTACCAGAACCAGAAACGTTAACTAAAGAAATTGATATGTTACAACCTGGACATTATTTAACGAAAAAATTAGGCGAGAAGCCAGTCATTACACGATATTTTTCTGCCGAATTTCATCCAGTAGTTCGTCCAGAAGAGACATATATTAAACGTATTAAAGACGTCTTAATTGATTCAGTTGATAAGCATATGCGTGCCGATGTACCAGTTGGTTCATTCTTATCTGGTGGAATTGATTCGTCTATTATTGTTGCTATTGCTAAAGAATTAAATCCAAAATTAGAAACAATTTCAGTTGGATTTGAACGTGAAGGCTATAGTGAAATAGATGTTGCGCAAGAAACCGCAGAAAAATTAAATGTCGCTAATTTTAGTTCTGTTATTACGGCTGAAGCATTTATGAAGGCTTTTCCACATTTTATTTGGAATATGGATGATCCCTTGGCTGATCCGGCTGCTGTGCCTCAATATTTCCTTGCTAAAGAGGCCAGAAAACGTGTTAAAGTTGCATTGACGGGTGAAGGTGCTGATGAACTATTTGGTGGTTACACTATTTATCATGAACCTGAATCATTAAAAGGATTTAAATACACTAAACCAATTAATGGTGCGTTGAATAAAATTGCTCAAATGATGCCTAAAGGGATGCGTGGACAAAGTTTCCTTCTTCGAGGCACGACACCAATGGAGGATCGTTACGTTGGTAATGCTTTTATTTTTAATGAAAAAGAAAAAGAAGCATTCTTTAAAGACTATAATAAAAATCATCCATTCCAAAGTATTACTGGCCAATATTATAATGCATCAAAAGATTACAATAAAATAGATCAAATGCAATTTATTGATATGCATACATGGTTAAATGGAGATTTATTGCATAATGCCGATCGTACAACAATGGCACACAGCATAGAATTGAGAACACCATTTTTGGATAAAGAAGTTTTTGCAGTTGCTTCTGAAGTGCCTGCAGATTTGAGAATTGCACATGGAACAACCAAGTATGCTTTACGCAAAGCTGCTGAAGGTATCGTTCCTGACCATGTTTTAAATCGTAAAAAATTAGGTTTCCCTGTGCCTATTCGTTTTTGGTTAAAAGACGAAATGTATGACTGGGCTAAACAAATTATTAATGATTCTCAAACAGATGAATTTTTTAACAAACAATATTTCATAGATTTATTGGATGAACATCGTGCTGGTGTTAGAGATAACTCCAGAAAAATATGGACTGTCTTAACATTTATGGTATGGCATCGTATTTACATTGAAAGTGACATATTAGAAGATAGTAAAACAGTAACAGAAAAAGCTAAATAATAAATAGTGGGAGTTCAAAATAATGACAATTATGGTTCAGAAGTTTGGTGGCACATCGGTTCAAGACGATGAGTCGAGACGAGCAGCTTTAAAACACGTAAAATATTCAGTTGATAAAGGGTATCAAGTCGTTGTCGTTGTTTCAGCAATTGGGCGTAAAGGTGCACCTTATGCAACTGATTCATTATTAGGACTTGTCGATGGAGAGCAATCATTACTTTCTAATAGAGAACTTGATATGATTGTTTCTGTTGGTGAAACTATTTCTGCCGCAGTTTTTTCTGAATTATTGAATAAGGAAGGCATTAAAGCTGCTGCTTTAACAGGGCAGGATGCTGGAGTTGAAACAACTGATGAATTTCAGAATGCTAAAGTAATTAACATTAATACTGATTTAATTGATGAGGCATTTAAAGATGCTGATGTTTTAGTTGTGACTGGGTTCCAAGGTGCTACAAGTAAAGGTCAAACGACGACTATTGGGCGTGGTGGAAGTGATACGACAGCTGCATTACTTGGAGCAGCATTAGATGCTGAACGTGTCGATATTTTTACTGACGTGTCAGGGATGATGACTGCCGATCCTAGATTAGTTACAAAGGCAAAATTTCTAGAAACAGTCAGTTATGAAGAAGTTGCAAATATGGCTCATGAAGGTGCGAAAGTTATCCATCCTCGTGCAGTGGAAATTGCGCAACAAGCCCATGTTCCAGTTCGGATTCGCTCAACTTGGCAAAGTCCTGAAGAGATGGGAACCCTTGTGACCGACCGAAACTTAGGTGTAAAGCATTATCGTAGTGTAACTGGTATTGCTCATGTGACTGGACTCAGTCAATTTACAATTAAAACAGTTAATCATGCTCCAAAAGATGTTTTTAATTTGATGTCCAATAATAATTTGAGCGTTGATTTTATTAATATCTCACCTGGCAAAGTCCTCTTTAATTTGTTCAATGATGATGAAAAAAAAGCTAAACAACTTTTAGTAGATGCTGGAATTGATGTCTCAGTGCTTCCAAACTGTGCGAAAGTTTCAATTGTGGGAGCGGGGATGACTGGAACACCAGGTGTTACGGCCAAAATTGTAACAGCACTAGCTGAGAAGGATATTAATATTCTTCAAACAACTGATAGTTATACGACAATTTGGATTTTAGTTCAACAGGACGATTTAAAAACTGCTGTTAATGCATTACATGATGTCTTTTTAAGCAGTATCTAAAAGGGGTAATTTATGAAACTTTTACCATTTTTTGGAACTTGGTATGGGTCGATAATTTTAATATTTGGATATATTCTAATTTTAACTTTACTTAAACGTATTTTACGTAAAAATTGGCCTAAACGGTTGCAAATCATTGATTTTTTACCACCATTACTTCTTTTATTGACACATATTTTATCAGTACGAGAGTTTAATTTATCGATTACACCATTTATAATATTTTCTTGGTGCTTAATTGGTATTGCTAGTGCGCTTATGTATGCGTATCGAGATGGAGAATTAATTTATGCAAAATTTTTCAAGACCATTTGGAAAATTACTGATATTTATATGCTTGGATGGTACCTCTTAATGCTTCTCTTTTTAGTACTATTTTAAGGATATCGTCCTACATTTTTAATTATAAGTAATGTAAAAAACACTTAATCTAAAAAGGATTGAGTGTTTTTTTGTATATTATCATTTAAAATCATAATATTGGGGAATTCAGTGGTGGAATGTGGGGCATTGTGGTAAAATTTAAATAGTTACTATGAAGGGGGGCTGTACACAATGTTTATGGGCGAATTTAAACACACTTTAGATACTAAAGGTAGATTAATTATTCCAGCTAAATTTCGTGAGGAATTAGGTGAGAAATTTGTTATTACTCGAGGTATGGATGGTTGTTTATTCGGATATACACAAACAGAGTGGACACTCCTAGAAGAAAAGCTTAAAACACTCCCTTTAACAAAAAAAGATTCACGGGCTTTTGTAAGATTTTTATATTCTGCAGCTACAGAATGTGAATTTGATAAACAAGGCCGTATTAATATTCCAGTTCCTTTAAGAACACATGCTGATTTAGAAAAAAAATGTGTGCTAGTAGGTGTTTCAAACAGATTCGAAGTATGGAGTGAAGATCGATGGAATAGTTTTTCAGAGAGTGCATCAGAAAATTTTGATGAAATTGCAGAAAATATGATTGATTTTGGATTTTAAATAACACGTATGAAAGGGGATAAAACTATGACGACATTTGAACATGAAACAGTACTACTAAATGAAGCAGTAGATGGGTTGGCTATTAAACCAGATGGTATATATGTTGATTGTACTTTGGGTGGCGGTGGACATAGTGCCCTAATCCTGTCTCAACTAAGTACGGAGGGACATTTATATGCTTTTGACCAAGATCAAACAGCGATTACTTATAATGAAGGGCATTTAAAAAAATACATAGAAAATGGACAAGTTACGTTTATTAAACGCAATTTTAAAGATTTAAAAGCCGCGTTACTGGAACTTAATGTCACGGAAGTAGATGGTGTACTCTATGACTTAGGTGTATCATCCCCACAATTTGATGTCGCAGAACGAGGCTTCAGTTATCAGCACGATGCGCCGTTAGATATGAGGATGGATTTAAGTGCAGAATTAACAGCTAAAGAGATTGTTAATAATTGGACATATCAAGAACTTATTAGAATCTTTTTTAGATATGGTGAAGAAAAATTTGCAAAGTCAATTGCTCGTCAGATTGAAAATGCTAGAGAAAATGAAGAAATTGTTACAACTAGTCAATTAGTTGAATTAATTAAAATGGGTATTCCGGCTCGTGCAAGACGAACAGGTGGGCACCCTGCTAAAAAAGTTTTTCAAGCTATTCGAATTGCGGTTAATGATGAATTGGGTGTTTTAGAAGATTCATTAGAGCAAGCAATTGATTTAATTAATGTTAAGGGGCAAGTTAGCGTTATTACATTTCAGTCATTAGAAGATAGATTGGTCAAAACGATGTTTAAGGAACGAACAAGTTTACCAGAGTTACCACCGGGTTTACCTGTAATTCCAGATAATATTCAGCCAAATTATGCACTAGTTAATAAAAAGCCAATTTTACCATCAGAATTAGAATTACAGAATAATAGGCGTGCACATTCAGCAAAATTGAGAATTATAAAACGATTGAAAAAATAATATTTTATAATAAAGGGGTTACATATCATGGCACAAAATAGCACAGCACGACAAATGCCAAGAGAATATAAAGAAAATCCAAGACAACAACCTATACATAAAAAAACAGTGGGATCACAAAGTGTTGCATTTTCTAGAATTGAAAAATCATTATTTGGTTTAATTGGTGCAATTTCTTTGGTACTTATGCTTATGCTAGTTTCATCTCAGGTAGAGTTGTCTAATAGTAGTCAATTTTTACAAAATATTAACAGCGAAATAACAGCTATTCAAACTAAGAGTTCTGATTTGACACAAGAAGTGAACGAACTTGCCAGTAATGATCGATTAAATAGTATCGCTAATAAAAATGGTCTTAATTTAAGTGAGAGTAGAATAAGGAATGTAACGAAATGAATAATCAAAAGCAACGGATGATAAATGACATGAAAAAGAAACGTAGAAATAGGCAAAGGTTTGGTGTGCTACTAATCCTGGCCGTTTTAGCGATTCTTTTGATGTTTATCATTCGTTTTTCTTATATTGTAATAGGTGGAAAAGTTTCAGATGTTAATTTAAGTAGCCAAACACAGGCACTTTATGAAAATAGTCGAATTGATAAAGCAAATAGAGGAACCATTTATGATGATTCAAATCAACCGATTGCTGAAGATACAACAAACTACTCAATTTATGCAGTTCTATCAAAATCATATGTTGGTGCAAATAACAAAGCGTTATACGTTACTGATAAGAGTAAAGCTGCAAAAGTTATTAGTGATGCGATTGGAATGAAAGAATCTAAAGTTTACAATATTTTGAATGCAAAAAAAGGAACTTACCAAGTTGAATTTGGTAATTCTGGTAAAAACTTATCTTTGGAAACAAAAAACAAGATAGAATCAGCAGATTTAAAAGGTATTTATTTCACTGAAACACAAGCAAGATTATATCCAAATGGTGTTTTTGCATCACATTTAATTGGTGTGACAAAAAGCACTTCAAAAAAAGGTGATTCAACTTTATCTGGTGTAATGGGACTAGAATTAGCATTTAATAAACAATTAAGTGGAACAGACGGGTTAAAAAAGGTCCAAAAAGATAGTTATGGTTACCAACTACCAAACTCAAAGACAAAAACAAAAAAAGTTGAAAATGGAAATAATATTTATACAACCATTGATACAAAATTACAAACGTATCTTGAAACAACTCTAACTAACGTACAAAAAACATATAATCCTAAATCAATGAATGTTGTTATAATGAATGCTAAAAATGGAAAAATTTTGGCAGGAAGTCAACGGCCTACATTTAATGCAGATACCAAAAGTGGTATTTCAAAGATGTGGCGTAATACGCTAATTGAAGATAGTTATGAACCTGGCTCGACTATGAAAGTATTTACAATGGCAGCTGCTATTGAAAATAATGCCTACAATGAGAATGCCGTCTATAAATCAGGTGTTTTAAAAGTGGGAACTAAGATTGTTCCTGATTGGAATACATCTGGTTGGGGTTTAATCACTTATCGTGAAGGTTTCGCTCGTTCAAGTAATGTTGGTATGGCTAAGTTGGAACAAGCGATGGGGCATACTGCTTGGCTTAAATATATTAAAAAATTTGGTTTCCTGGAAAGTACAAATCTGGGATTAGCTAATGAAGCAAAAGGTAGTATTGAATTTCAATACCCAATTGAACAAGCAGATACAGCTTTTGGTCAAGGAATAAATGTGACAACTATGCAAATGATGCAAGGTTTTACGGCATTTGCAAACAACGGTAAGATGATCAAACCAACGCTTGTGGATAAAATTGTAGATCCTAATACTGGAAAAACAACGTATCAAGCTAAAACAACAAATTTAGGACAAGTTATTAAAAAATCAACGTCTAAAGAAGTATTAAGCATGATGCAAGATGTTATCTACAAAAATTATGGGACCGGTAATGCCTTTAAAATTGATGGTTACAAGATAGCTGCAAAAACAGGAACTGCCCAAATTTCGGATCCAAATGGAACTGGATATCTAACGGGTGATGCAAATTATGTCTTTTCAGTTGTAGGTATGGCGCCGGCCAAAGATCCAAAATATATTATGTATGTAACGATGAAACAACCACAAAATATGCAAGGTACCAGTGGTAATGCTATTTTGGCACAAATATTTAATCCATTGATGAAGAGGACTTTAGAAGAAGACAGTTCAACAGCGGTATCAACTGCAAAGACTAATGTAACAGTAGCAGACGTTACAAATAGTTCAACTTCATCAGCTAAAACAAAATTAAACGAACAAAATCTAGATATTGCAGTTATCGGACATGGCAGAACGGTAGCTAATCAGTATCCACCTGCTGGAACGACTGTATTATCCGGACGTAAAATATTGTTATTAACAAATGGTGAAATGATTATGCCTGATTTAACCGGTTGGTCAAAGAGTGATGCGGTGAATGCTGCAGAATTAATGAAACTAAACTTAACGACAACGGGTAGTGGTTATGTAGCAGCTCAAAGTATTAAGGCGAATACAGTTGTTAAAAAATCAACTATGGTGAAATTAACGTTAAAATAAAAAGGTGAATATAGATATGAGAGCAGATAAATTAATCCAAAGTTTAAAATTTAAACGAGTATCAACGGCGATTGATTCAGAGTTAGATATTAAGCTATTAACACAAGATACAAGAGAAGTTGTTGAAGATAGTCTATTTGTTGCTGTTGAAGGTTATACAGTTGATGGACATGATTTTGTGAATCAAGCGGTTGAAAAAGGTGCGAAGATTATTATTGCTCGTAAACCAGTTGATGTACCTGTTCCAGTCGTTTATGTCCAAGATACAAATCGTGCGATGGCAATTCTTGCCGATGCATTTTATGGCGTCCCAAGTCAGCAGATGAGAATGATTGGTGTTACTGGTACAAATGGTAAGACGACTGTTACACATTTGATTGAACAAATTTATCGTGACTTAAATCAAAAAACAGGTTTAATCGGTACAATGTATCGTAAAATAAATGATACACTGTATCCTTCGAATAATACAACTCCAGATGTTATTACATTGCAAAGAACTTTAGCACAAATGAAACAAGAAAAAGTTGAAACTGTTGCAATGGAAGTTTCTTCACATGCGTTAGTCTTAGGACGTGTATGGGGTATTGATTTTGATATCGCAGTTTTTACAAATTTGACACAAGATCATTTAGATTTTCATAAAACAATGGAAAATTATGCACATGCAAAAAGTATGTTATTTGCTCAGTTGGGTAATCATTATACTGAATCAGGCGACTCAAAAGTGGCTGTTTTAAATTTTGATGACCCAGTGGCTCGAACGTTTACTCAGTTTACTTCTGCTCAAATATTATCTTACGGTATCGAAAATGATGATGCCATGATTCAAGCTAAAAATATTGAAATTAAGAGTCATGGAACTGAGTTTGATTTAATTCTTTTTGGTGAAACAACTCATGTTACAATGCAATTAATCGGCTTGTTTAATGTTTATAATATGCTTGCTGCGTTTAGTGCCGCATATGCTGCTGGACTTGATGAAACACAAATTATTAAATCACTTGAAAAAGTGACTGGTGTTAAAGGTCGTTTTCAATTAGTGCCTTCTAAAACGGGTATCAGTGTAATTGTAGATTACGCGCACACACCAGATGGGTTATTAAATGTCTTAGAGACAATACAAGATTTTGCACAAAATAAAATTTATTGCATTGTTGGCTGCGGTGGTGATCGTGATAAAGGAAAACGTCCTAAAATGGCAAAAATTGCTGCTGACCATAGTGATTACCCAGTATTTACTATGGATAATCCTAGAACTGAAGATCCTAAGGAAATTATGGCAGACATGCTGACTGGAATTCCAGAAAATAGAGCAACTGTTATAATGGATCGACACGATGCAATTGCTCAAACAATAAAAAAGGCGCAACCAGGAGATGTTATTTTAATTGCTGGTAAAGGTCATGAAGATTATCAAATTCTTGGTCGAGAAAAAGTGCATTTTGACGATGTTGAAGAAGCATCGGGAGCATTAAATAAAAAATAAGAATTGAGTGAGGATAAGACAATGACTAAACCAGAAATGTTTATACCGTTGGTAAGTGGATTCGCATTAACGTTTATGTTTATGCCATTATTTATTGGCTATTTTAGAATACGTAAACAAGGGCAAATGATTAGAGAAGAAGGACCAAAATGGCATGAGAAAAAGTCTGGTACACCAACAATGGGTGGATTTGTCTTTAATATTGCTATTATTATTACTGCAATTTGGACAGGTATATGGGCTAATTCTATGACACCAGCGATGATGATTATGATTTTCATCTTATTTTTATATGCTATTTTAGGATTTTGGGATGACAGTATCAAATTATTCAAACGACAAAATGAAGGTTTAAAGCCTTGGCAAAAATTATTGGGTCAAATAGTTGGTGGATTAATCTTCACCGTCGTTTATGTCCATGAACATTTGCCACTTGCAATTAATGTCTTTGGTTTTGGTGAGGTCTCAATCGGTATTCTTTATGCTGTATTCATTATTATTTGGCTTGTTGGATTCTCTAATGCGGTTAATTTAACTGATGGAATTGACGGTCTTGTTTCAGGTCAATCAATTATTGCATTCGGTGCATATGCAGTTGTTGCGCAAGTACAACAACAAAAGGATGTACTTATTTTTTGTTTATCTGTCATTGGCGCATTAATTGCGTTCATTTGGTTTAATCATAAACCAGCTAAAGTTTTCATGGGAGATATGGGATCGTTAGCATTAGGTGGTGCATTAGCAACCGTTTCAATTTTATTACACCAAGAACTATCACTCATTTTTATTGGTATTATATTTGTTTGTGAGACGGCAAGTGTTATTTTACAAGTAGCTTCATTTAAATTAACAGGTAAACGCATATTCAAGATGAGCCCAATTCATCATCATTTTGAAATGAGTGGTTGGAATGAATGGAAAATTGATATTGTCTTTTGGACTATTGGGTTAATTGCTGCGATTTTAACGTTACTAGTCATTTTATAAAGGGAGATTTAATTGGAATGAAAAATATTACGAATTATCAAAATAAAAAGGTTCTAGTTGTAGGTTTAGCAAAGAGTGGCTTGAATGCAGCCAAACTTTTAAAAGATTTAGGCGCATTTGTGACTGTGAATGATCATAAAAATATTGATGATAACCCTGAAGCTAAAGAGCTTTTGGCTGAAGGAATCAAAGTGATTACGGGCGGACACCCACTCTCTTTACTAGATGAGGATTTTGAGTTAGTCGTAAAAAACCCTGGAATTCCATATACAAATTTACTTATTGAAAAGGCAATGGAAAAAGGTTTACCTATTATTACAGAACCAGAGCTTGCTTATGAAATTTCTGAAGCGCCAATGATCGGGGTTACAGGAACGAATGGTAAGACAACTACAACGACGCTGATTTCATTGATGTTAAATCAAGAAAGAAAGCAAGGACGTGCATTTGTCGCTGGAAATATTGGTGTTCCATCTGTTGCCGTAGCAAAAAAGGTAACCAAAAATGATATTATTGTAGCTGAATTATCAAGTTTTCAATTATGTGGCATTGATAAATTGAAACCAGAAATAGCCGTTATTACTAATATTTATGAGGCACATACGGATTACCATAAAACTCGAGAAAATTATGTGAAAGCAAAAATGAGAATAACTGAAAATCAAGATTCTAGTGATTTTCTTGTTGTCAATTGGGATTTAAAAGAACTTCGTGAACTAGCTAAAACAAGTTCTGCTAACATTGTGCCATTTTCTAGATTAGATGAAATTGAAACAGGGGCTTATGTAAAAGACGGAAATATTTACTATCAGAATGAATTCATTATGAAATCGGATGAAGTTAATATTCCTGGTGAACATAATATTGAAAATGCGCTTGCAGCTATCGTAACTGCTAAAATTAAAGGTGTAACAAATACTGCTATTCAAGAAGTATTATCGACATTTACAGGAGTACGCCACCGTACACAGTTTGTTAGCGCATGGCATAATCGCAAATTCTATAATGATTCAAAGGCAACTAATATTGAAGCAACTGAGATGGCTGTAAAAGGATTTTCGAATCCAATTATACTATTAGCTGGTGGATTAGATAGAGGATTTACGTTTGAAAAATTGGTGCCTGTACTTAAAGCACATGTAAAAGCAATGATTGTTTTCGGTGAAACAGCTGATTTAATGCGAAATGCTGGAGAAGCGGCAGGTATTACTCAAATTAAGCAAGTCACTGATGTTGTTGCAGCTGTTCCCGAAGCATATAAATTAAGTGATAACAATGATATTATATTGTTATCCCCAGCAGCAGCTAGTTGGGATCAATATCCTTCATTTGAAGTACGTGGTGACAAATATATTGAAGCGGTTGAAAAATTAATGCAAGTAGAGGATAAATAAAATGAAAATTATTGTTTCTGGTGGTGGCACTGGCGGGCATATTTACCCTGCGTTGGCCCTTATTGAAGCGCTAAAAGTAAAAGATCCAACGGCTGAATTTTTATATGTTGGGACTGAAAAAGGACTTGAGAGCCGAATCGTTCCAGATAATGGAATTCCATTTAAAACAATTAAAATTCAAGGATTTAAAAGATCGTTATCAGTAGAAAATATTAAGACAGTCCAACTATTTTTAAAAAGTGTGAAAGACGCAAAGAAAATGATTAAAGAATTTAAACCAGACATTGTTATTGGAACAGGCGGTTACGTATGTGGTGCAGTGGTTTATGCTGCTGCTCGATTACATATTCCAACTATTGTTCATGAACAAAATAGTGTTGCAGGTGTAACAAATAAATTTTTGAGCCACTTTGTTGATAAAGTAGCTATTTCTTTTGAATCAGTTGCAGATCAATTTCCTAAGAAAAAAGTTGTTTTCACAGGGAATCCCCGCGCACAACAGGTTGTAAATGAAACAGAAATTGAAGCATTATCGCAATATGGATTATTAGATGATGTACCAACGATGTTAGTTTTTGGTGGTTCAAGAGGAGCTGCGAAAATTAATCAAGCAATGGTTGAAGCAATTCCTGAATTAAATAAAAAACCATATCAAATTTTATTTGTTACAGGTAACGTTCACTACGATAAAATTATGAATGATTTAAACGGGATAGAATTAAATAAAAATATTGTGATAAAACCATATTTAAATAATATGCCTAATTTATTAAGCCATATTTCTGTCATTTTAGGACGTGCTGGTGCAACAAGTATAGCAGAAATAACTGCACTTGGATTACCATCTATTTTGGTGCCTAGCCCTTATGTTACAAATAATCATCAAGTAAAAAATGCAATGAGTCTAGTTGATAATAATGCAGCTAAGCTTATTACTGAGGATAAGTTAACGGGATCAAAATTGGTCATGGTTTCAGATGAAATGATGCTCAATACTGATGTGAGAAGACAGATGGCTAATAATTCACGTAAAATGGGTGTGCCCAATGCTGCAGATAATCTAATTAAGGTTATGGAAGATTTAATCAAAATTAAAGAATAAGTTAGGAGGCCAAATAAGATGTCAAAAAATAAATTCTTAAAAAGAAAAAAAGCTGAATTGACACCTTGGGAGGCCTTACAAGAGAAAAAAAAGAAGAAAAATAAACGATTCGATTTTTTTGGAAACCCCAAAACAATTAGTGACCGATTACCAAAATTAAAAAAATATCAACATCATGCCCTAAAACAAAAATTAATTATTATAATTGGTTCGTTTCTGATTATTGGTTTAATTGCACTATATTTTATTTCACCATTAAGTAAAATACAAAATATTAGTATTTCAGGTGAAAAAACAGTTTCAAAAGTACAAGTAGAAAATGCTAGTAATTTACACATTAATGATCCATTATCCCACGCGTTTTTTAGAAAAAAAGCTATTTTAAAGGATATAAAAAAAGAATTGCCACAGGTGAAGTCACTAACTGTTAGCCATAATAAATGGAATGGTGTTAAACTTTCTATTAATGAATATGATCTTGCAGGATATATTTATAAAAATAAAACATACTATCAATTATTTTTGAATGGGACAATTGGAAGTAAGAAATTTGACCAACCAGTGGGGAATTATCCTACGTATTCTAAGTTTAATCAAACAAATATATTGCAAAAAATGGTTAAACAATATAAAAAAATTCCGATGAAAATCAGAAATGGAATATCAGAAATCGATTATCAACCATCCAAAGTGAATAATCAGCGAATATATATATACATGAATGACAGAAATAAAATTATTGCTAATATTGATAATTTTGCCGATAAAATGGCTTTCTATCCAAGTATCTCATCTAAAATGAAGAAAAAAGGTGTCGTTGATTTAGAAGTGGGTGCATATTCTTATCCATATAATAAGAAAAGTTAACAAAGTTGGTATGGCCTATGGGATATCCTTTCTAAATCAGGTCTTAATGTGGTAAAATATGAGTACTATATCTTATAAAAAATAATATTAAAAGCAAGCTGTAAGGAGGTTCTTTTTCAGATGGGTAACGCAGGTATATATGTGGGGTTAGATATCGGTACGACATCAATTAAAGTTATCGTTTCTGAATACGTTAATGGTCAATTGAACGTAATTGGTATTGGTAATGAACGCTCACAAGGTTTGAATAGGGGAATTGTAGTCGATATTGATAAGGCTGTAATTTCAGTACAAAAAGCTATTAAACAAGCTGAAGAAAAAGCAAATATTCAGATTCACGAAGTACATGTTGGTATTCCTGCTAATTTATTACAAATTATTCCTTGTAACGGCATGATTGCCGTTTCAGATGAATCAAAAGAAATTACAAATGAAGATGTTGTGAATGTTGCGAGTGCAGCATTAGTTCAAAATTTACCACCAGAAAGAGATATCATTGATATTATTGCTGATGAATTTGTAGTTGATGGATTTGATGGCATTAAGGATCCTCGTGGTATGATTGGTGTGAGATTAGAAATGCATGGATCAGTTTATACTGGCCCAAAAACAATTATTCATAATTTAAAAAAATGTGTTGAAAATGCTGGGCTAACTATCAGAGAAACAATCGTGAACCCATTAGCACTTGCATCAGTTGCGATGTCAGATGGCGAAAGAGACTTTGGTACTGTACTTATTGATCTCGGTGGTGGTCAAACGACTGCTTCAGTGATTCATGATCATAAGTTGAAATTTACATACGTGGACCAAGAGGGTGGCGATTTTGTCACGAAAGATATCTCAGTGGTTCTTAATACATCTGTTGAAAATGCTGAAAAATTGAAACGCAATTATGGATTTGCTAATTCTGAGTTAGCATCAGAAGATGATGTTTTCCCAGTTGATGTTGTTGGACAAAGTGAGCCAATCAATATCTCTGAAAAATATTTAGCAGAGATTATTGAAGCAAGAATCTCTCAAATCTTAGATAAAATAAAAAGTTCATTAGATGCTATCAAGGCGTTAGAATTACCAGGTGGCGTTATCTTAACTGGTGGTCTTGCAGCTTTACCAGGAATTACAGAATTAGCATCAGAAATTTTGCAAGTTCAAGTTAAAACCTACGTCCCTGATCAAATGGGATTACGCTATCCTTCATTTGCACAAGCCTTAGGATTGATTAATTATGCAGTCGAGCAAGATGAAGTCACATTATTAGTGAAAAGTGCAATGGGACTTGATATTGATCAATTAAGTTATAGTATTGTTGAACCAGACAACGAAAAACCTAAGAAGCAAGAAGTAAAAAACAAAGTTAAAAAAACTAGAAAACCAAAAACATCAGGGGATCCATTAAAATCAGTTAAAAACTTTTTTAATGAATTTTTCGATTAAATAGGAGGAAGTAAGTAATGGAATTTTCTTTGGACTCAAGTGAAGATAAAGGCGCAGTAATAAAAGTAATTGGTGTCGGTGGCGCTGGTGGTAATGCTGTTAATCGTATGATTGATGAAAATGTTTCAGGTGTTGAGTTTATTGCATTAAATACTGATGTTCAGGCATTGGAAAGCTCAAAGGCAGAAATTAAAATTCAATTGGGTCCTAAATTGACTCGTGGATTAGGTGCTGGTGCAACTCCAGATATTGGTAGTAAAGCTGCACAAGAAAGTGAAGAAGCAATTATCGAAGCTATTGATGGCGCTGATATGATTTTCGTTACTGCTGGAATGGGTGGTGGAACAGGAACAGGAGCTGCTCCTGTTGTAGCTAAAATCGCTAAAGATCAAGGCATTTTAACAGTCGGAATTGTAACACGTCCATTTACATTTGAAGGACCTAAACGTAGCCGTTTTGCTGCTGAAGGAATAGCTAATCTGAGAGATCAAGTTGATACGTTAGTTGTTATTGCTAATAACCGTTTACTTGAAATCATTGACAAGAAGACACCGATGCTTGAAGCATTCCAAGAAACAGATAATGTTTTACGTCAAGGTGTTCAAGGTATTTCTGAATTAATTACATCACCCGGTTTAATTAATTTAGATTTTGCTGATGTTAAAACAGTGATGGCTGATCAAGGAACTGCATTAATGGGAATTGGATCTGCTACTGGTGAAAATAGAACTGCTGAAGCAACAAAAAAAGCAATTTCTTCGCCATTACTCGAAGTTTCAATTGATGGTGCAAAACAAGTTCTACTTAATATCACCGGTGGTGCTGATATGAGTCTTTTCGAAGCGCAAGAAGCTTCTGAAATTATTTCACAAGCTGCAACTGATGAAATTAATATTATTTTTGGAACGTCAATTAATGAAGACCTAGGTGATGAAATCGTCGTAACAGTTATTGCAACTGGTATTGATGATGTTAAAGAAGAAAAAAAAGCCACAGTTCGTACACGAACATTACCAAGAACTGATGCACCTAAAGCAACATTAGCTGAAAAGCAAGAAGATCGTTTTGACGATTGGGATATTATGCACCCATCAAGTCAACCTGAAGAAAAAAAATCAACAGAATTTGAAAATGTTGAAAAACCAAATTTTGATGTCTTTAAGAATGATATCAAAACTGATGATTTAGCAACAAATAATGATGATAGTTTAAGTACACCACCGTTTTTCAGAAAACGACGTAAAGATTAATTAAATGAATCAATGGGGAGGTTACGGATATTATGGCTTTTGAAAAAATTGGTCGTTTTTTTGGGTTAGCTGAAGAAGATGATTTTGAAAATGATGATTACCAAACCGAAGAGTCTATGCGGACTTCGTCATTGAATCAAAGTAATAAAGTCGTTTCGATAAATGGTAAATATAGTCAACCACAAAAAATTAATTTATTTGAACCTAGAATTTATTCTGATGTTAAGGATATTGCAACGCATTTAATGCAAAATCAAGCAATCGTCGTAAATTTTCAAAAAATGGATGAAGTTCAATCTAAACGGATTGTTGATTTCTTGTCCGGAACAATTTTTGCTATTAACGGAACAATTCAAAGAATTGGCGATAATATTTTTCTTTGTACACCAAACTCATTTACTGTTGAAGGAAATATGGCAGATAATATTTTTGAAAAATTCGAATAAAAGAAAAATCGAGGTATACAAATGATTGAGTTTATTACATTTCTAGCTAAAGTGATTACGTGGGCTTTTGATGCTTATGAGCTAGCAATTATCATTTACGTTTTAATGTCATGGTTTCCAGGCGCTTATAATACGCCGGTTGGCCATTTCTTAAGTAAAATTTGTCAACCATACCTTGCATTTTTTGACCGTTTTATCCCGGCAATTGGGGGTATTAGTTTTTCACCAATTATTGCGATAATCGCGCTAAGCTTCATCCAAAATGGGGTTATGGGACTTCTGACTACTTTGATTCGTCTTTATGTTGGAGGCTAATGATATATGAATGATACAATTTACCAACATTTCAGGTCCGACGAAAAAGAAATTATTGATACATTGTCAGATTATATCGAGCAAGCTAAATCAGAGTACAGGGCAGTTCTAACTCATTTTTTAAATCCTAGAGAGGCACATATTGCGACCTATCTATTAGGCCAAAATGACGAAATTAGTTTAAAATTATTTGGTGGCACGAAAGAAGCTGAACGAAAAAGATTACTTTTTTATCCAGCGTATTTCGATGTTCAAGATAGTGATTTTGATTTACAACTTATTGAAATTAAGTATCCAATAAAATTTGCTACCTTAAAACATGGACAAATTTTGGGAACTTTGGCTAATGCGGGATTAGATAGAGAAGTACTTGGTGATATTTTAACAGATGGTCAGCAATGGCAGGTTGTTGTTGAAAAAAAGATGGCTAATTATTTGATTAGTCAAGTTGATCGTATTGGTAAAATTAAGGTATCACTTGAAGAGATTCCTTTTTCACAAACGGTGAGTGTCACAGATGAGTGGCAATCGCAAAATGAATTAGTTTCATCGTTACGAATCGATTCAGTCATATCAGCTGTTTATAATATGTCTCGACAAAACGCCAAAAATTTAGTTAATTCTGAAAAAGTTAGTTTAAATTGGCAAGTTATTAATAAGCCTGATTATGAATTAGCAGAGTTTGATGTTTTGTCAATTCGTGGTTTTGGACGAATCAAGTTAGATTTTATTGCAGGTATGACTAGAAAAGATAAATATAAATTAGAGTTATCAATATTAAAAAAATAAATTTTGAAGGACGTGCAAAATGACTTTAAGTCCATTAGATATTCATAATAAAGAATTTAACGTAAAATTACGAGGCTATGATCAAGACCAGGTTAATGATTTTCTAGATAAAATTATTAAAGATTATGAAATAACGTTAAAAGAAAATGAAAATTTAACTGAAGAAGTTAAAACTAGTAATGAAAAGTTAGAATACTTTAATGATTTAAAAGATTCTTTAAATCAATCAATTATTGTTGCTCAAGAAGCTGCTGATCGCGTTAAGGTTAATGCTAAGCGTGAATCTGAAATTATTAATAAAGAATCACAAAAGCAAGGTCATGATATTATTGATGAAGCGAATGAAAAAGCTAAACATATTATTGATATGGCTTCAGAAAAAGCTAAAAAATTAGCTGTTGAGACTGATGACTTGAAGAAACAAGCACGTATTTTCCGTCAACGTTTAAAAGTTATGATGGAATCACAATTAGAAGTTGTTAAAAGTTCTGATTGGGACGAAATTTTAAAACAAGGCGAGACAAGCACATATTCTGAAATTCAAGACGTTTTAAAACGTGAAGAAGACAAAGAAAAACGTGAAGCCAAAGAAATAAAAGAATCAGTTAATAATAATGACGATATTGTTGTTACAGAAATTATTGCTGAATCAGATGCAAATGAAGATTCTGAGCAAAATGATCAAGATACAATGGTCATTTTCCCAGATAATAAATAAATTTGAGAATAACAATTATATGATACATTTTTAGCGAGTCGATGATAGTGGAAGGTCGATAATAAGTATTATATAATTTATCATCTCAACGATTTCATTAAACTGAAATGATCAAGTAAGTTTAATCGGCTTCATCTCCGTTATCACGATGATTGAGTGAAATTTAACGTTATATAATGTTAAGTTTCTAAATTTGGGTGGTAACACGAAGACTTCGTCCCTTGTAACGGAGTCTTTTTGTGTATAATGAAATAAAATAACTTTTAAAAGGAGTTTATAATATGAAAATGAAAGAAACCTTAAACTTAGGTAAGACAGAATTTCCAATGCGTGGAAATTTACCAGTTAAAGAAGCAGAGCGTGAAGATGCATGGAGACAAAACGGTGTTTATGAACTAAGACAAAAGTTAAATGAAAAGAAACCAAGTTTCATTTTACATGATGGACCTCCATACGCTAATGGTAATATCCATATGGGACATGCTTTAAATAAGATTACGAAGGATATTATCGTTCGTTCAAAATCAATGATGGGCTTCAGATCACCTTTTGTTCCTGGCTGGGATACTCATGGCCTTCCTATTGAACAACAATTGGTTAAACAAGGTGTTGATCGTAAAACCATGTCAAAAGCTGATTTTCGTGAATTATGTGAAAAATATGCTTTGGAGCAAGTTAATTTGCAACGCGAAGATTTTAAACGTTTAGGCGTTGCAGCTGAATGGGATAGCCCATACATGACTTTACAACCTGAATTTGAAGCTGAAGAAATCAGAATGTTTGGTGAAATGGCTGAAAAAGGTTACATCTATAAAGGTAAAAAACCAATTTATTGGTCACCATCGTCTGAATCAGCATTAGCTGAAGCAGAGATTGAATACCACGATATTAAATCACCATCAATGTATATTACATTTGATGTAGTTGATGGGAAAGATATTTTAGATACAGATACAAAAATGATTATCTGGACAACAACACCATGGACAATTCCAGCTAATTATGGTGTCGCTGTACATCCTGATTATAAATATATCCAAATTAATGCTGATGGGAAAAAATATGTTGTCGCTGAAGAACGTTTAAATATTTTAAAAGAAGAATTTGATTGGGAAAATGTTGAAGTATTAAAAGAATTTTCTGGTCGCGATATGGAATATATGACAGTGCAACATCCATTATATGATCGTACATCATTAGTTATTCTAGGTTACCATGTTACTTTAGATTCTGGTACAGGACTTGTTCATACTGCTCCAGGACATGGTGAAGATGATTTTATTGCTGGACAAAAGTATAAATTACCCGTTGTATCTGTTTTAGATGAAAAAGGTGTCATGAATGAAGATGCGCCTGGATTTGAAGGGATATTTTATGATAAAGCTAATCCATTAGTAACTGATGAATTGAAAGAGAATGGTCATTTACTTAAACTTTCATTCTTTACGCATAGTTATCCACATGATTGGCGTACAAAAAAACCTGTTGTTTTCCGTGCAACGGCACAATGGTTTGCATCAGTAGAGATGTTCCGCGATGATATATTAAAAGAAATTGAAAAAGTTGATTTTAAAAACGAATGGGGTAAGGTTCGTCTTTACAATATGATTAGAGATCGTGGCGATTGGGTGATTTCACGTCAACGTGCTTGGGGCGTTCCATTACCTATCTTCTATGCAGAAGATGGGACACCTATCATTACACCAGAAACAATTGAACATGTTGCTCAATTGTTTGAAAAAAATGGATCAAATATTTGGTTCAAAAATGATGCTAAAGCACTACTTCCTGAAGGATTTACAAGTGAACATAGTCCTAATGGTGAATTTACAAAAGAAGAAGATATCATGGATGTTTGGTTTGATTCAGGTTCTTCACATCGTGGAGTGCTAGGTAAACGTGATAATTTAACGTATCCTGCAGATCTATATATGGAAGGTTCAGATCAATATCGTGGATGGTTTAATTCAAGTGTTATTACATCCGTTGCAACTAATGGAATTGCACCATACAAACAGTTGATGTCACAAGGATTTGTACTTGATGATAAAGGACATAAGATGAGTAAATCGCTTGGGAATATCATTTTACCAAGTAAAGTTATTAAACAATCAGGAGCTGAGATTATCCGATTATGGACAGCATCAGCAGATACATCTTCTGATATCGCTGTTTCAATGGATATTTTAAAACAAGTCTCTGAAACATATCGTAAGATTAGAAATACATTTAAATTTATTTTGGCTAATACAACTGACTTTGATCCAAATGAAAATGCAATTGCATTTGATGAATTGGCATCAGCAGATAAGTATATGTTAATTAAATTAAATACATTTTCAAAAGAGGTTTTGGATGATTATGCTGAATATGATTTCTTAGCAATTTACAAAAAAGTGATTACATTTATTTCAAATGACTTATCAGCATTCTATTTAGATATTGCAAAAGATATCGTTTATATTGAAGCTGAAGATAGTTTTGAAAGACGCTCAATGCAAACTGTTCTATACCAGATTGTAACAACAATGGCTAAGTTATTAACACCTATCTTGCCACATACAACTGAAGAAGTTTGGGACTATTTGAAAGAACCAGAAGAATATGTTCAATTAAGTGAAATGCCAGAAGTTGCCCATTTTGATGGTGAAATTAAAATTGTTGAAAATTGGCAAGCATTCATGAAAATTCGTTCATATGTCTTAAAGGCTTTGGAAGATGCGCGTGATGCAAAATTAATTGGGAAATCATTTGAAGCAAAAGTTATTTTATATGTGAATGATTCTGATAAAGAATTACTTAACGTACTTGATACGGATATCCGTCAACAATTGATTGTTTCTGATTTAGAAATTTTATCTATTGATGATGTTCCAGAAGATGCAACTAATTTTGATAACTTAGCTGTTAAAGTTGAAGTAGCTAACGGTGAAGTTTGTCAAAGATGTCGTATGGTTAAGACTGATGTTGGGGAGGATACTGCGTTACCAACGCTCTGTCATCGTTGTGCAACGATTGTTGAACAAGGTTATCCAGAGGCAGTTACAGAAGGTTTTGAAAATTAAATATTTCAAAAAAGGAATAACGTAGAGTTATTCCTTTTTTTGAGTCAAATTGATTACAATCCTAAAAATATAGCGTAATATGTAAGGTATACAATTATAGTGAGAGCAGGTGTTCAATGTGGAATTAGTAAAAGTACATGGATCAGAAAACGATTTTTTTCTTTTAGATCAAACTAAATTAGAGACAGCATTATCAGATGAAAAATTAAAGAATTTAGCAATTCAAATGTGTGATCGAGAATCTGGATTACACGGTGGCTCAGATGGCATTTTAGTCGTTGATAAATCAAGTCATAATGGTGTTCTAGGTCAAATGAGAGTCATCAATGCTGATGGTACAGAGGCTAGTATGTGTGGAAACGGTTTAAGAACTGTTGGGCGCTATTTAGAAACTAAATTTGGACAAACAGAATTTAAAGTTGAGACAATGCATGCTGATTTAGATGTTAAGAAAGCACCAAATCTTCAGGCAGGCGTTGCAGCTTACAATGTCGAAATTTCACCTGTTAGTTTTGAGTCACAAACGTTACCAATGTTTTTACAAAGACAAACATTGGTAGATGAAATTATTCCTGAATTTTCACAAACGTTAAAGTTTTCAGCTGTCTCGGTACCAAATCCGCATTTAATTACTTTTGTTGATCATACAACGTTACAAGGACCGGAACTTGAAAGAATTGCAACTTATTTAAACGGTGAAAATCCGTATTTTCCAGATGGTGTTAACGTTAGTTTTGTTGAAAAATTAGATAATAAATCAATTTTTGTTAGAACTTATGAACGCGGAGTTGGGTTTACTAATGCGTGTGGAACAGCAATGTCTGCTTCAAGTTTAATGTTTGTTCTGTTAAGTGAAGGTAAAGTGCCATTTGGAACTGAAATTAATGTAAAAAATCCTGGTGGTATGGTTAAAACTGTTGTGCATCAAGATGAGAGTGGCAATTACTGGATGTCTCTAATTGGTAATGCAACTAATGTTGCGAATATAACAATTGAGTTAGCTGATGCTCTGAATGGTGATTTTTCTAAGGCCAAATGGATATCAACTAATGAACAGGATGCTTATTTAAAGTTTATATTAAGTATTATGTAATTTTATGGGGGTAAAAGACATAAATGACTGTCTTTTATCCTTTTTTTAATTTAAAATAAAGGGAAACGCTTGAGGAAATTTAATGAAAAAATGGATCATTGGAATTTGTTTAATGCTGATAATAATTGGCTTTGTTATTTTTGGCATTAGTTATTATTTATTTGAATATGCGGAGACACCAACCAATAAGGAATTTATTAATTCAGAACCTAAAAGTGCTGAGTTAAAGAAAGAATACACTTGGTTAAAACAAGTTAAAAAATTAAATTGGCAGATCAAATCTGAAGATAATTTAAAGCTTAAAGCAATTTATGTTCCTGCAGAAAGTAAAACTAATAAAACAATATTTGTTGCTCATGGATTTATGGGAAAGAAAGAAGAAATGGTCCGCTTTATTCATTTTTATCATGACAAAGGCTATAATGTTCTTGCACCAGATGCAAGAGCACATGGCCAAAGTCAAGGTGATTATATTGGTTATGGTTGGTTAGAGAGAAAAGATAATTTACAGTGGCTTGATAAAGTAATTAAATATAAAGGTACAGATTCAAAAATTACTCTATTCGGTGTTAGTATGGGTGGCGCAACGGTTATGATGTTGAGTGGAGAGAAAAAATTGCCTTCACAAGTTAAGGCAATTATTGAAGACTGTGGCTATACAAGTGTGGCTGATGAGTTAACTTATCAGTTGAAACAGATGTATAAGTTACCTAAAATCCCTATTATCCCTATTGCTAGTCTGATATCAAAAGTTAAAGCAGGTTACTCATTTTATGAAGCAAGTTCAATTAAGCAATTAAATCATAATAAGTTACCTGTGTTATTTATTCATGGTAGTGACGATAAATTTGTTCCGACTGAGATGATTTATCAAAATTATGCTGCGACAAGAGGACCTAAAGAAATTTTCATTGCACATGGTGCTAAACATGCTACGTCATTTACAAAAGATAAAGTTGAGTATGAAAAGAAAGTAACTCATTTTTTAAAACAATATTTTAACTAGGAAAAGTAAAATAACGAGGTTAATTAAATGAATTTAGAAGAAAAAGTTTTATCAGAAGAATTAATATTCAAAGGACATGTTATAGAAGTTGTTAATGAGACGGTTAAACTACCAAATGGTGAACAATCAAATAGAGAAATCGTACATCATCATGGTGCTGTAGGTATATTAGCAATAACGGATGAAGAAAAAATTGTTCTAGTTAACCAGTGGAGAGCACCTATTAGGAAGACATCATTAGAAATTCCGGCCGGTAAAATTGATGGCGATGATCATAATTTAATCGAGACTGCAACACGTGAACTGAATGAAGAAACACGCTATGAAGCTAAACATTTAGCTGAAATATATGGGTTTCATTCAGCATTAGGATTTGCGGACGAATATTTAACGCTATTCTATGCGACTGGATTAGAAAATGTAGATAACGAGTTACCTCAGGATATTGATGAATTTTTAAATGTAGTCGAATTGACGTTTAATGAGGTTCAAGCTAAAATTAAATCTGGTGAAATAACTGATGTTAAAACTATTTTAGCGGTTAATCATTGGGAAATTGAACGATTAAAAGGTGAATTACATGGATGATGAAAAAAAGTTATCGAGAAGTGAATATCAGAGATTACAAGAATTAAAGAATGATCCTGAATTTCGACAAAAAGAACGTCAACGAGTTGAAAAGGAATACCAAGATGAACATCCAACAAGAAGCTCATCTTCAGAACAACCAGAAAAAACAAATAAAAAAAGTAAATTAAACCAATTTTTGAATTGGACAATTGTATTTTTAGTTATTGCAATTGTAATTGTATTTTTAGCTTTATTCTTATTACCTTAGATATTAATAAAAAATGGAGGGTAACAACATGATTTACGGTATTTTATGTGCAATGGAGGAAGAAATTCTTTCGCTTAGAAGTCATCTAGAGAATAGAAAAGACAAAGAAATTGGCGGGATTTCATTTTATACAGGCCAAATTAATGGAAAAGAAGTTGTTTTGGTTAGATCTGGTATTGGTAAGGTACAAGCAGGGATGACAACAGCCCTTTTAATTGCAGAATTTGGAGTAACAGCCGTTATTAATTCTGGTTCAGCTGGTGGTATTGGTAATGGACTTAAAATTGGAGATGTGGTCTTAGCCACAGAAGTTGCCTATCATGATGTTGATGCAACAGCTTTTGGATATGAAATTGGTCAATTACCCCAACAACCAACTAAATACTTGGCAGATACAAATTTAAACGATGCAATTAAAAAAGCGGCTCAAGAAAATGATTTAAGTATAAAACCAGGACTAATTGTATCTGGTGATCAATTTATAGCAAGTCAAGCTCAGACAGATGTCATACTTAATCATTTTCCTGATGCTCTTTGTAGTGAAATGGAAAGTGCCGCAGTTGGTCAGGCAGCACACCAATTTGGTATTCCATTCACTATTGTTAGAGCGATGTCAGATGTTGGCGATGAAGAAGCTGGACAAACATTTGATGATTTTATTATTGAAGCTGGTCAAAAATCAGCACGAATGATTCTATCATTATTAAGCTAAATTAAAAGGAGATAAACTAAATTAATGTCAGGAATATACTTAGATAACGCAGCAACCACACCAATGGCAAATGAAGTCGTTGAAGTGATGACAGATATGATGAAGAGCACCTTCGGGAATGCCTCAAGTACACATCAATTTGGACGTTCAGCACGAATGGTGCTTGATGATAGTCGACAAATTATTGCAAATAGTATTCATGCAAAAGAATCAGAAATCATCTTTACAAGTGGTGGTACTGAGAGTGATAATATGGCTATTATGCAAACAGCTATTCAGAGAAAAACATTAGGTAAGCATTTAATCACAACAGCAGTAGAGCACCAGGCTATTTTAAAAACAATGAAATATTTAGAATCAATTGGATTTGAAGTTACTTATTTACCAGTTAATGAAGATGGTGTTATCAATATAGTCGATTTTAAAGAGGCTTTAAGAGATGATACAATTCTTGTTTCAATCATGATGGGTAACAATGAGACGGGAAGTCATATGCCAATTCATGAAGTTGGTGAGATTTTAAAGGATCATCAAGCTTGGTTCCATACGGATGCTGTTCAAGCTTATGGACTACTGGATATAGATGTTAATGAGGATCATATAGATATGTTATCAACATCAGCCCATAAATTGAATGGGCCTAAATTTTTAGGCTTTCTCTATAGAAGAGAATCTATATTTTTCCCTCCCTTTATTAAAGGTGGGGAGCAAGAAGACAAGAGACGAGCAGGGACAGAAAACATACCAGCAATTGCAGGTTTTGCTAAAGCTGTTTCTTTAATCTCAGATGATGAAAAACAAGTACGACAATTAAAGTATCAAGGCTTCAAAAAGCAAATTATAGCGGGATTAGATGATAACCATATTGATTTTGAAATTAATGGGACACTCTCAGATGATAACTTACAACATGTCTTTAATATTTGGATAAAAGGTATTCAAACTGAAGTATTACAGACCCGGTTAGATTTGGCAGGTATTGCTGTTTCTGGTGGCTCTGCATGTACTGCTGGTAATCTCGAACCTTCACATGTATTAATGGCTATGTACGGTGAAAAGAGTCCGAGAGTCACAGAATCTATTCGATTGAGTTTTGGAAAAGATAATACAGCTGAAGAGATAGATACTTTTATAGTACAATTAGTTAGAATAGTTGGTAGATTGAAAAAATAGGGGGAATTTAATAATGGCATTTGAAAAAAGTATTCAACTTTTAGGAGATACAGTAACTTATGAATTGAGTTCTGATGTAAAAAAATATACGTTAAGAGATTTAGGATTTGCAGAAACTAAAGCAGGTAATTTTCAATTGGAGAGATCTTTAGATCCTAATTCACCTTTCAATAAGGGCATTAAAGTTAAAGTTATCGTTGATAAGTCATTAACTGGATTTAAAATGTCAACGACGACTGCTAATGGACTTAAAGCAGTTAATATATTTCATGGTGAAGATAAAAAAGCTGAAACTGAACAATTTGATTATGTGATTGGTCAATTAATTGATAGGGATGTTTTGAAAAAGGTATTGTCAAAATGACAATACCTTTTTTATTATTATTAATAGTATTTTATAAGGGTATATTAACTATGAAGTATTATAAGGATGTTTTTGTATGTACGTTTTTAGATTGAAAAGGTATAATAAAGCGTATTCACTATATTCAATAGGAGATGAAATAATGGATTTATATTTGATGAAAGCAGAATCATTATATAAAATATTGATTAAAAAATTTGAAGTATCTTTTGAAGGGTCTAAGGTAGAATTCTCGTTAGATGATTTGTATAGTTTGGGATTGAAATTAAGAAGTAAGAAGTTAATTTCAGATATTGATTTTGAAAAACTTAGAATAGTTGCAATTACTCATGACATAAATAAGTTAGAAGAAATACACCAATATTTTGATGTATTTAAGAAAGATAAAAATATAACAGAATCTGCTCTGGCACAGATGTTAAAAAAATTATCATTTGAAGCAAAAGATTCTGTAATTGATGCAAGTGATTTTAGTGCTTTTAATGAATATATGCACGTAGAACGAGAAATACAACATAGGTTAGAGAAGATAATTCTTAATAAAATACAGAGAGAAAAAAGTTCTTTAACTTTTATTGTAGGAAATGTAGGAGATGGAAAATCGCATCTATTATCTTACATGAATAATCAATATTTTGATATTTTTAAAAAAAATAAAGTATATATACATAATGATGCAACGGAAAGCATTAATCCTAATTTATCATCTATTGATTCGTTAATGGATATTCTCACAAAGAATAAGAATGAAATTGAAGGTTATAAACATGTTATTATTGCTATTAATTTAGGGGTAGTTAAGAGATTACTTCATAAAATAAAGTCAGATTCGACATTAAGTGAAATTACAATTGCATTGAGTAATATAGAAAAAAATAATCAGGAAAATATAGAAGATAAAAAAGTATCAGTGATTTCATTTTTTAATAATGCAAACTTTGAAATTGATGAGACGGGTGTGAACAGCTTATATTATGATCAAATTTTTAAAAAAATATGTTTAAAAGAAGAAAATAATCCATTTTATAATGCTTACAGAAATGATTTAGAAAATGGCTATGATAAAGTTGAACATATTAATTATGAGCTGTTCTTAAATAAGAAAGTCCAAGAAGCAATTAAATATTTATTGATAAGAATTCAAGTTTCTAATGGTATAATCATCTCCACTCGAGATGTATTGAACTTTATTCACGATATTATTATACCAGCAAAGGAAATTAAAAGTAATTACACATCATATTTACCTTATTTATTATTTGAAAGCCAAAATAAGTCTGAGATATTAAAAGCTATTTATTTTCTTGATCCATCACGAAATTCAAATAAAAAAATTGATGAATTTAATGTTGAGGTATACAACTATGATGATGAGTATGTTGATAAAATTGAAGATAAAATTGAAGATAATGAAAGAGCAATTCAAAAAGTTATAGAATCTGTTGGTAAATTAGATACGGATAGACATAAAATTCGAGTTAACACATTTCTTAGAGTTCAATTTTTATTAGATTATCAAAATGAGTTATTTGATAATGAAAATTATTTTTCTTTTCTAAGTATTCTTTCAAAAAATGTAAGACAAATTAAAGAGTTGGCAAAATTGATACAAAGCAATGTATTACGGTGGAACGGTCAAACTGTAAAAGGATTCGCGTTTATAAATAATTTGAGTTTAAAAACTAGAGTTGCAGTGCCATTAAGATTAAACTATGTAGATTTTGAAATTAACAAGTTTGAAATTAATATGTGTTTTAAAGATACAAGTAATGAAGCTGAATATTTTGTTAAAATAGATTTTGAAGATTATGTGCTATTGACAAAAATTCATAATGGATATGTTATTTCTAATATTGAACGGTCAGAGGCAATGAATTTTAACAATTTTGTATTTAACATATTACTGAATACTAATAACAATGAAACTGTTATTGTTGGTAATATAAATGATGGATATCTATATAAAATAGAGAATAATGGGATTGATTATGAAGTATCAGAGGTGAAAATATAATGTCTATTGAATTAGAAAATTTAAAAAAACATTTGGAAATGGATAAAGGAAAGATAAAAAATAATCATCATAAATCAGGACAATTATTACCGTTTATGACCCGTGAGCCAGAGAGAGCAAAATTTGAAAATGGATTTGCACCAATTATAGGTAATTTAGCAAGGATTAGCATTAACAAAGGTGAGATATCAAAGGATACTAAATCCTTTGATAAGGATATAAGTGATGATTTTGATTTATCTAAAATAGGTAATAAAGATAAATTTTTAAAATTATTTTCTAATTCGGCACTTGATGAAATTTATATTCCCAAGTTGCTGGCGTATAAAAAGTCGAACGAAAAAAAAAGTTCAAGTGGAGAATTAAAGATTGCAGCATTTTTAAATTATACACTTGAGCTAGAGAAAAATAATATGTGGATTGAATTTATAAATAAAAAAGATGAGCACAATCTTTATGAAAAAATTATTATAGAAAATTTACATGAACTAACTAATAATAATATAAAAAAAGAAAAATTTGTTTCAATTGGTGACCAAAGTATATTCTTAGATTATTTTAATCATGATTTGAACAATTTTATGAAAAATACAACATTTTTTATGAAAAATATTGATACATTTTTTAGCTACTATTATTTTTTCATAATTAGTCAAATAATAATGAATATTGGAACCTTCGATGAGTTTAATAAAAAAAATATTTTTTTTGCACTTGATACGGAAAAAATATCAGGTTCAAGACCAACAAATGATAGAGGTTATGCTCAAGTTAAAGAAAACGCAACTGATTTGTTAGTTAACGTTGATTTATTAGATTATTTAAATTTATTAGTTCCTAGTGAAAAATTTTATAGTTTATTTCAGTTAACAGATATAAATTTTGAATATTCAATAGAACTTAGAAATAATTTAAGTGAATTTTTAAATGAGTTTTTGGAGGATGATATAAGCATGTCATCTGAAAATAATATAAAGGATAATATAAAACTTTTAAAATTAAAATTAACAAAAAATTTATCCGACGAAACTAAATCTAGATTTTCTAAATCTTTTGAAGCAATAGCAGTAAAATATTTTGTAAAAAGACGTGGTAGACTTGGAAATGTTTTAAACATGACTGATGATACTGTATTGGTGATTACAGCGGGTATAGTTGGTTCAGAAAAAATGCTTGTTAAAGATGTTATTACCGAAATGAGTAATAGAGGAATTTCATTAGATAATATTTCTAAAAGAAAATTAGTAGAAACATATGAAAAAATGAATATTCTTGAAAAATTAAGCGATAGCGGGGATGCACAATATGTCAAACCAATATTATAAATTTTTAATCGAACGGTTATTTAAATGGTTTAAAACCCAAAATATTAGTGCTGGTAGCAGGTATTATTTGAATTTAGATCAAAATAATGAAGTTGTTAGATTCTATAATGCATTTGAAATGAATGATATTATTTCTACTGAAGATTTTGTAATTGATCAAAAGGACGTGCAGTTCCATGGTAAAGTGGTAAATATAAATGGTGTTAACATATTATTTGTTGCAGCAACAGATAAAATGAACTCAGATTTTTTAGTAACACTTAGAAATAGGGTTAGTTTACAATCTGACATATGGAGAAATACGGCACTTTTTATCGTGTGTACTGAAATTCTTGACAGTATATCGGGTGGAGCCATGAATGTTAGTCACGGAAATGGGCCTTTTTCTGTTGATAAAATTAAACACGATTTAAAAAGTGAAATAGAAAAGTCCGGGTTATCGGACGCTAACCAAGTAGTATTAGAAGAGTTTAAAAAGAATATAATTTTGGAAGATTCAATGAACTTAACATTATTAGATTTTGCCAGTATTTTTTCAATTTTAGAAAAATCAGAGATTACTCCGGATGACTATAAAAATATGGGTTATTTTTATGATACACAAATACAAACGTATGATGCTGATAATATTAAAAAAAGATTAAGAGAAAATAAGCAAGATTTTCAAAAGATTGGTGGTTGGCAAGAATATAATACTGTTGAAGATAAAATAGTTAACTACACGCAAGCAGATTTAGAATCAATGAGTATGTTGAAAGAAAAGGATATTTGGATGGATGTCGATTTTTCAAAAATAAAAAGAGGAAAAGAAAAATTAAAAGAATTAAGAAAAGATACAATTATTTATCAATCAGATAAAATAAATAAAGTTAATCCTGATTTAATTATATATGACCGAAGTAGAGAAAATGGTGAAAATAAAAATTCTGTTAAGTACAAAAACAGATTTATTTTAATATTTAAAAATAATATTAATCATGAAAATAATCAATTGATAATAAAACTTCCTTTTGATGATTCTGTGAAGGCATCAAGAATTAATAAAAGTAAGAGCCATATAATTGATGGGAAATCTGCTGAATTTACTGCAGATGGTAATAATTTAAAAATTATTGTAAACGACTTCAATGTGATGGATATATATGGAATTAAGACCTCATATGAACATTCAAAGGCACAGAAATATACATTTCAAATAATTTATTTACCATTTTCTCAAGACATATTTAATAATATATTATCGAGTTATCGTGTAAAAATAACTAAATCTAAGATGGAGATTCAGTTAGAATACGAAAAAAATTATATAATTGGTGGTACAGATTTTATTGATGAGGTTGATTATGATCAGATTAAATATAATGTAATTCCTATTTCAGATGAAGTGGGTGTAAATATTAATTTTGAAAATATTGATTCAGATGAAAGTGAGAATGAATTTAAGCTAGTTAATGAAGGCATTGAAATACCATTTTCAATTTTAGATAATAGTCAGAAGCCGGTTCCCAGAAGTGGTTTGTTTATAGAAAAAAATAGGCGTAAGGCTAATGAAAGTTTAATTTTTGATGGGGCTAAAATAATTAATGGTACAGAAAAATATTATGTCTTTAGTGAAAATAAGAAGTTGTTGAATTATGAAGTAGATATTATTAAACAACAAATATTGTATGCAAAAATAGATGATTCAATTGTCACTAGTATTGAAGTTCAGATACCTGAACAAATAAGAATAGACTATATTCTTATTTGTAAGCTATTAAAAGAAAGAAATACTATTTTAAGTTTAAGTTATTTTGATCAAGAATTATTGAAAGCTCTTAATAAATATTGTGATGATTTTGATGAAGTAATTAATCAAATCTCCGAAGAAAGACTTACATTGGAATTAAAAGATTTATATAAAATGGGTACAGTAGAAATCGATGGGGAAATAGCTTATACACCTTTACATCCAGTATTGATTAAATATCAACTAGAGTTATTAAAAAGGACAGAATTTCAATCTATACCTGAAAATTTTATTCGAACGTTAAATCCAAGTGGATTAGTTCCATATATATCAAAAAATGGGGGACTATTAAAATCAAATTTTGATGATAGTTCGCCTAGATGGTTATTCTTTAATGAATTTAAAAAATCAAAAATATCAGCGATTTCTAGAAATATTATTACTTCTAGAATGTTAGATTTTTATAAGCATTTTCATTATCTTTTTGAAGTAAGTTCTGATTATGCATTAAATGCTTCAATGCATAATATTAACGATGATAAAACAATATTAAAGAGTACGATTGATTTTATGTTAAAACAGCTTCAAAATACTAAACAAGGGTTTAAATTAGAAAATATGCATCCTGTTAATTTATATATAAATAACGATAAAAAAATTCTTAATCCAATATATGACCAATTTAATCAAATTATAACGGCAGCTGATTTTGAAAATTTATTTTCTGAAAAATTTATGGGAGATAAAATTAATGATTATGCTAATGAAGACGTAATTAAAGTATTAAAATCGCGGATTAATATTTATCATAATTTTGTTAGACAACCATATAGTCATGTTTCATTTTATAAGATGGATGTCGAGAGTAATGCCAATAGTTTTAAATCAGATAAGCTGGAAATGAATTATACTTTAGGCGGTCTAATAAGTGGTAAAAAATATAGTCTTGATAAAAAAATGTTTATACAAGGATTCGGTGTAAATATGGATTCAAAATATTTACATCGGCCATTGATCAAATTTATGTATGATTGGAATGCATTTAGTGTAGCCAACAATGCGGAAACAAATGTTTATCAAGCAGGAATTACGAATGTAAATAACATTCCAAGTTTTGAAAGTGAAGATGGTCATTTTGATGATATATTAACGAATATTATGGAAAATAGTAATTGGGTAACGTTATTGGATCCAGATATCAGTTTGGATTATTTTTCGGAACGTAATGATTTATATATTATTCATTATACAGATCAAAGTAACACTTCAAATTATGAGTCAATAACTTTTACAAACCAAATTGAACAATATAGTTTAATTATCAATGATAAGATAGAAAGATATGACAAAACTATAATTAAAAATAAAGAAACAAGTTTAAATATTATTAAATCATTTAACATTATTAATGGAGAATGGCTTCTAAAAATTATCGGAGATAAAACGAATCACAATATAGTGAGGGAAAAGTTAAGTATTATTTCGGCGTATAAAGAATTAATGGGTATTTTAGAAACTGAGAATATTATTTGGGTGCCCATATCGCTAGAAGAGATATTAAGAGTTTCTGGAATGGTTGGCATGAGCCAAAAAGAAGGATTATTTACAGCAAAAAATCTAGGAATGACAGGAGCTACAAGTGATGATCTGTTATTCATGGGTGTTGAAGTAGGAGAAAATTTAAAAATTCATTTGTTTCCTGTCGAAGTTAAAGTTGGACAGAACCATTCGGATGTTATATCTAAGGCAACGTTGCAGGCGGTTAATACGGCAGAAACAATAAATGAGGCGCTGAGGGATGAAAATAAATTTAAATCCGAATATTACCGTAATTTTTTTATGACAATATATTTAGCTAATCTAAAAAAAATGTTTAATAACAAGTTAATAAATGCAGAACTATATAAAAAAATTCAAGATAATGATGATAAGTTATTGAATAATGATTTTATAATTTCAAATGAATTAAACGAATATTATGGCAAGGCTTTCATTGTTTCATTTGGTGATAGAAATGATAGTCGGAGAATTCTTAGAAAGGAATTAGGCGGTAAGAATATAACTGAAATTAAACTTCCTGAGGGTGACGCATACATTTATGCAAGTAAGGGATTAAATGAAATCATCTCAGAAATTAAAAGTGGAAAATTGGGATTTCCGGAAGAAAGCCTTTTAAAAAATATTTTGCATGATGATAGTTATCAAGAAACTATCGATACTGATAAAGGAAAAAATATTATTATAAACAAAGAATTAGATACAGAGTCAGCTTATGAATATTGTGAAAATAAGGATAAAAAAAATTTTGAAGATAACAACGAAATTAAATCTATAAATAGTATAAATGAAAGTCAAAGTCAATATTCGAATATAAATGAACTTTCTGATTTTGAAATAGAATATCCTGAAAATACATTTTCTGAAAAAACTAGAATTAAATTAGGCGTTAAAAAAGGTAGTGTTGATGAAGCTTATTGGGAGTATGGAAATCCAGGGCTTTCAAATAGGCACATGATTATTACGGGTAAGTCTGGGCAGGGGAAGACTTACTTTGTTCAAACATTACTGTATGAGTTGGCTAATAAAAATATTAATAGTTTGGTAGTTGATTATACTGATGGATTTTTGGAAAATCAATTGGATAAAAATTTTGTTAGCAAAATGAGACATGATAATAAAATTCAATTTCACTTAGTTAAAGCGGGGGATAAATTACCTATAAATCCATTTAATCTTCAAGAAATAGATTATGGTGGTGGAACCTTTATTACTGAAGATGTAAATGATATGGCAGACCGAGTATCTCAAATGTTAGATAACGTTTTTGAGTTAGGCACTCAGCAAAGGTATTCATTGAAAACTGCAATAAGTGATGGTTATGCAAGAAACGGTAAATCATTTACCTTTTTACATTTAAAAAATATATTAAGTGACGAAGATGAATTCAAGGATGGGTTAAAAATAGTAGGTAGACTAGATATGTTATTGAGTTCAAATCCTTTCACTTATACTAAAGATTCCAAAAACTGGGAGTCATATTTAAATAAAGATGGAACTATTCATATTTTTCAATTAAAAGGATTTCAACATGATATACAAAAAGTTATTACTGAATTTGTACTTTGGGATTTGTTTAATTATCTTCAAAGTATTGGAAATACAGAAGAAAATCCAATTCCAGTGGTACTTGATGAAATACAAAATTTAAATTTTAAAGATAACTCTCCAACTGTTAAAATTTTAAAAGAAGGAAGAAAATTCGGTTGGTCAGGAATTTTTGCAACTCAATCTATATCAGCTATTAAGGGTGATATCAGTAGTGTCTATAATGCATCTGAGCAAGTTAATTTTTTACCATTGGAAGACCAAGTTAAACTTATTGCGAACACGCTATCTTTAGATAAAGACAGTAATCAACAATATCAATATCTTTTATCTAATTTACAAAAAGGCGAAAGTATTATTAAAGGGCCTATGCTTAATGGTACCAATCAAGTGGTATCACGAATAGAATCTATTAAAATAAGTGGATTTGATGATCGTATAAACTAAGTAAAGTAAATTATGACACACTAGGGTTGTATTAGTATATATTATTGGTATAATAGTACTTACTGAAATAGTGCGACCTTCAAATCGTAGATTTTTTCAGAATCTAATTGAAATGATGGTGATAGTATGCCAGATAATAGTAAAACTCGTGTCGTTGTTGGGATGAGTGGTGGCGTCGATTCATCAGTTGTTGCTTATTTATTAAAGCAACAAGGTTATGATGTAGTTGGTGTCTTCATGAAAAACTGGGACGATACGGACGAAATGGGTGTTTGTACTGCAACAGAAGATTACAAAGATGTTGCTAAAGTAGCAAACAAAATTGGAATTCCTTATTATTCCGTTAATTTTGAAAAAGAATATTGGGATCGCGTATTCACATATTTCTTGGATGAATATAAAAAGGGTCGGACACCAAATCCAGATGTGATGTGTAATAAAGAAATTAAGTTTAAAGCATTTTTCGATTATGCTATGGAACTTGATGCTGATTACATCGCAATGGGACATTATGCACAAGTTGAGCAAGATGCTGACGGTATTATGCATATGTTACGTGGGGATGATAGTAACAAAGATCAGACTTATTTCTTGAGTCAATTATCACAAAAACAAATTCAAAAAGTTATGTTCCCAATTGGAAACATTGAAAAACCAGAAGTTAGAAGAATTGCTGAAGAAGCTGGACTTTCAACTGCTAAGAAAAAAGATTCAACAGGTATTTGTTTTATCGGCGAAAGAAACTTTACAAAGTTCCTTGGTGAATATTTACCAGCACAAACGGGTAATATGATGACTGTTGACGGTGTAAAAATGGGCGAGCATTATGGTCTTATGAATTATACAATTGGTCAACGTAAAGGTCTTGGTATTGGTGGTACGGGTGAAGGTAACGATCCTTGGTTCGTTGTAGGTAAAGATTTAGCAACAAATACATTGATTGTTGGACAAGGTTACCATAATGATTTACTTTATGCCGATTATCTTGAAGCATCAGAGTTAAGTTTTATGGCACCAATCGATCGCTTTGGCAATGATTTCCATATCACTGCTAAGTTTAGATACCGTCAAACTGATGTTGGTGTGACGGTTCATTTAAATGATGACCGTACAGAAGCTACAGTTGAATTTGATGCACCAGTACGTGCTATTACACCTGGACAGGCTGTTGTCTTTTACGATGGCGCAGAATGCTTAGGTAGTGGTATCATTGACGCTGCATTTAAAAAGTCAACTGAGGGATCAAAACAATTACAATATGTTTAAATTGAATTTATAATAGTTAAGGCACAAACAAATATTTTGTTTGTGCCTTTTTATATTTGTGGCATAATATAATAGAGATGAAAAAACGAAGGGGTCTTATTGACTGATGACTAATATATATTTTATTCGACATGGCAAAACAGAATGGAATCTTGAGGGACGATACCAAGGTGCGAATGGAGATTCACCCTTACTTGAACAAAGTTACATAGAAATACAACAATTAATCAAAGCACTTAAATCAATAAAATTTGATGCTATTTATTCAAGTCCTATTAAGCGTGCAAAGGACACAGCAAATTTAATTAATACAGGCCTAAACCAAAATTTGGATGTTATTTTGAATGATAACTTAGAAGAATTTCATTTAGGGAAAATGGAAGGCATGAAGTTTACAGATGTGGCTGTTCAGTATCCTGAGGAACTCGATGCCTTCCGTAATCATCCCGATAAATATGATCCTAAAAATATTAATGGCGAAACATTTCAAGCTTTATTAAAGCGGATGGTTCCAACAATTAAAAAAATTGTTGACCAAAATAAAATAGATGCAAATATTATCATTGTTAGTCATGGTGCGGCGCTTGGTGCCTTGATTCACGATTTATTAGGAGTACCGCTGAAAGACTTCCGTAAACAAGGTGGCTTATCGAATACTAGTACGACTATTTTGGAAACACAAAATGGAACCGAATTTAAATTAGTTAAATGGAATGATACTAGTTATTTGGATAGAATACGCGATGAAAGTGATGTCGTTTAAGGAGTAATAATGGGTAAGAGAGAAGAAAAAGAAGCAGAATCAAAACATATTATTCATCAATTAGTTGAAAAGGTTGAAAAAGAACCTAATAATCAAACGGCTTATTATGAATTAGGTAGTTATTTAACAAAAGTAAAAGACTACCCTCAGGCGGAAGAACTGTATAAAAAAGCTATTGGATATTTTGATGAGAAAAATGAACAAGTTGATTTATTACAATATGGTCTTGGTAACGTGTTTTACGAGGCAGAACTGTATTCTGAAGCAATTCAATCATTTCAAAAAGTAACTAATCAAAAGTTGAAAGAAACAGCTTTTTTAATGTTAGCACAATCATATATGGCTCAAGAGCTGTATCAACAAGCATTAGTATTTGCGATTACGGCTCAAGAAATAAATCCTAAAAATATGGACGCCAACGAATTAATTGGCGATATTTTCTTAGCATTGGGTCAGTTTGAAAATGCTGGTAAATATTATGACTTAGTTCTTAAAATAGATGAAAATAATGCAAAGGCTAATTTTCAACGAGGCTTAGCTAATATGGTTTTAGGAATTGAATTCAATACTTATTTTGATCGTTCAAAAATAGCCAATCAGGCCTATTTTGAGGCACAAAAACAAAGATTAAGTGAAATAGAATCGTTTATAAAATTACGTGATAAATAAAGAGGATGTGAAATAATGGTTGTTCAGAAACTAAATTTATTTAATGATGATCCTCAAAGTGATGAAACACAAGCTTACTTGGTTGGTAAGGTTGCAACCATATTTTTTCAAAGCCAAGATAGTTTTTATAAAGTGATTCTAATTCACAGTATTGAAAGTAATTTGGAATGGCCTGAAGATGAGGTTGTTGTTACTGGTAATTTTGCTGACATTAAAGAGGAATCTACGTACCGCTTCTATGGTCAACAAGTTGAGCATCCCAAATATGGGAAACAATTTCAAACGAGTAATTATCAAAATGAAACACCTACTTCAAAAATGGGGCTTATTACCTATCTATCTGGCTCAGAATTTAAAGGGATTGGGAAAAAGACTGCGGAATCAATTGTTGAAAAGTTAGGAACGAAAACAATTGATAAAATATTAGCAGATGATACTGTACTTGATTCATTAGAATTATCAAACAAGCAGAAAACAACAATATTAGAGACTGTTCGAGTAAATAATGGGATGGAACAAATTATTATTGGATTAAATGGTTTTGGATTTGGTAGTCAATTAGCCGCAACTATTTATCAAACTTATAAAGAAAAAACCCTTGAAATTATTCAAGAAAATCCATATCAACTAGTAAATGATATTGAAAATATTGGCTTTAAAAAGGCAGATCAAATTGCTGGAGAATTAGGATTTGCAGCTGATTCTTCAGGTCGAATACAAGCAGGTATTTTGCAAAGTATCAATGATTTATGTCAACAAGATGGCGATACCTATGCGACTGCAGAGCCGTTGTTGGAAGCATCTTTACGATTATTAGAGAGTAGTCGAAGAGTCAGAATAAACCCTGAGGCAATCTCAAAAGAACTCATTAATTTAGCTAAATCAGGACTCGTTGTCGGTGATGAACAGCGTATTTATTTAAAAAATCTGTATCATGCAGAATACCAAATTGCTGAACATTTAAAAAGATTACTTTCATCGGGGCAAGAAAAAGGTAAGTTAGCAGAAAAAGATATTGATAAAGCAATTCGTAAGATTGAAAAAAAACTTGATATGAATTATGGTGAGTCACAGATTAATGCCATTAGGGCGGCTATGAATTCACAGATATTTTTATTAACAGGTGGCCCAGGAACGGGTAAAACAACCGTTATTAATGGTATCGTGGAGTTATTTGCGGAATTAAATGACTTTTCGCTCGATCTTAGTAGTTATGGAGAAGGACAAACATTTCCTATTCTTTTAGCTGCACCTACTGGGCGAGCAGCAAAAAGAATGACTGAAACGACTGGATTACCTGCCAGTACAATCCATAGACTCTTAGGACTAACTGGAAGAGAATCGAATAATGATGTTGAAACGAAAGATTTAGAAGGTGGCTTATTAATTATCGATGAAATGTCGATGGTTGATACGTATTTATTGAATACATTAATGAATGCAATACCTACAGATATGAAAGTCATTTTTGTAGGTGATAAAGATCAATTGCCTTCTGTTGGTCCTGGGCAAACATTTTATGATTTATTGAAAAGTGACTATCTTGAGCGAAAAGAATTAACGGATATCTATCGTCAAGGTGATGGGTCATCAATAATTTCACTCGCACATTCAATAAAAAAAGGTGAATTACCTGCTGATTTTACACAGAATCAAAAGGATCGTTCATTTTTCGCGAGTCGTGAATTTCAAGTTGAATCAATTATTAAACAGGTTGTTGAACGAGCTAAGAATAAAGGGTTCACTTCAAGTGATATTCAAGTTCTGGCACCAATGTATCGAGGTGCGGCGGGAATTAATCGTTTAAATGAAATGTTACAAAATATTATGAATCCACTTGAAAATAGTAGACAAAAAGAAGTACTTTTTAGAGATCAAAAATTTAGAATTGGTGACAAGGTGTTACATCTTGTTAATAGTCCTGAAAATAATGTTTTTAATGGAGATATAGGTAAGATTGTAGGAATTACATTGGCCAAAGATAGCGAAGATAAGGTAGACGAACTAGTTATTGCTTTTGATCAAACAGAAGTGACTTACAGGCGAAATGAATGGCAAAAAATAACTTTGGCATATTGCACATCTATTCATAAGTCTCAAGGTAGTGAGTTTAAAATGGTTATTTTGCCAATGGTTTCGCAGTATAAGCGAATGCTTAAACGTAATTTACTGTATACCGCAATTACCCGTGCTAGCCAGTTATTGATTTTGCTTGGCGAAGAAAAATCATTTGAAGAATGTGTTGAGAATGAATCAGCCAATAGAAAAACAACGTTATTATTACGAATTGAACAGATTTTTGATGGTGATATTAAAAAAGTTGATGATTCGATTAAAGAGAGCCAACTAGCTAAAAAATCTATTAAAATAGCTCCGCCTGTTCCAACTTTAATTGAAAAATTTATTTTAACTAACGACAATATTATGGATGGTTCAATTGATCCAATGATTGGAATGGAGAATAGCCGACCATAGAAAAAGCCTATATATCTCAATTAAATGAGATATATAGGCTTTTTAGTTAATCCAAAATGGGTATGATAAGACGCTATACTCAATTTCAAAGAAACGGGTTCCTAGGTCTTCACCATCCATTTGACCGTACTCTAAAGAGTCAACGGAAAGTTTAATTTTATCTGATGTAAAATGGTGAACACCTTTTTGGTTAATATGTTTACCAGATTTCAGTAAAATGGCTAGATAGATTAATTTTAGTGCACTAGGTTTTTCAATGATAATTAAGTCTAAATTATTTTTTGTCGGATCTGCCATTGGTAAAATTGGAACACCGCCACCAAAGTAGGGATGATTTGATGTTGTTACAAGAAAGGCATTTTGATAAAATTCTTGATGGCCATTCACCCGGACAGTTATGGGAAATGCAGCTTGTCTTGATAAAGTTCCTAATAGGGCGCTTAAGTAAGTAAGCGATCCTAGATGAAGTTTATTCAATAGTTTCTTTGAACTTGATTGATTTGCGATACTTACTATTTGCGCATCGAAACCTACGCCAACATTATTTATAAAGTATTTTTTTTCATGCCGTGATAATTCGTGCATGACACCTAAGTTTAATAGTTTAGGTGAAGTTGTGTTTAATACTTGTTCAAGAGCTACAAGTGGAGATTTGGGGATACCGACACCTCGAGCAAAATCATTTCCTGATCCTGCAGGAATATAGGCAATTGGGATATCAAATGTGTTCGCATTTTTAACACCATTGATACATTCATTTAAAGTACCGTCGCCGCCAATAACTAGTATAATTTGATTATTGTCTGTTTCGATGGGGTGATAATGTCTGGCGTAATTTTCCGTTAGAAGGGAAGCATGACCAATATAGTCTGTCAGATGGGCCTTAAAATAGACATTTTGAGAAATTAATTTTTTTTCAATAGATTGCCAAATTTGTTTAGCACGACCACTTCCAGCAGACTCATTAACGATAATGAAATATTGATTCATGAACTTCCCTCCTTAATTAATACTAATAATTATAACTAAAATTTAAAAGGATTTAAAGATAAATTTTGATTATATAAAAATAGCTCAATATTCTAATTAGAATATTGAGCTATTTTTGTTAAACGATAACTAACATTGGTAAAATCATTGGTTTACGTTCAGTTTGTTCATATAAGAATTTTTGTAAGTCATCAACGATTGCATCATTAATCATGGCTTCTGTAATTTTATCATTTTTTAATAAGCGACTCATGACACGGAATAAGCGACGACGACCTTGATTAATTAATTCTCCTGATTCGCGCATATAGACAAATCCACGAGATAATAAATCTGGTCCTGCTTGAATTTCATGTTTTTTCATGTCAATCGTTGCAACGACAACAACAAGGCCTTCTTCAGAAAGGACTTGTCGATCATTTAGGACAGCGCTACCGATATCACCAATTCCTGAACCATCGACATAAATATCATCAGCTTCAAAATGACCAGCAATTCGAGCAGAATCACTAGTTAGAGCTAAGACATCACCATTTTCCATAATAAAGCTATTCTCTCTTGGAACGCCAATTTGTTCAGCTAATCCAGTATGAATTTTAAGCATTCTATATTCACCATGGACAGGGACGAAATACTTAGGTTTCATCAAACTGAGCATTAATTTTTGTTCTTCTTGGCCACCATGACCAGAAGTATGAATATTATTTACTTTACCATGGACAACAGTTGCTCCAGCTTCTGAAAGTTCATTAATAACGTGGTTTACACTGATTGTGTTACCAGGAATTGGAGAACTTGAGAAAACAACAGTATCACCAGGTTGAATAGAAACCTGACGATGAGTCCCATTAGCGATACGGCTAAGAGCTGCCATTGGTTCACCTTGTGATCCCGTACATAAAATTAAAATTTCATTTGCGGGTAATGAATTAATATCACGTGCATCAATTAAGGCATCATCTGGAATATTTAAGTATCCTAATTCACGTCCGTTAACAATTGCTGCCTCCATACTACGTCCAAAGACAGCGATTTTACGGCCTTTGGCAACAGCAGCTTCAGCAGCTTGTTGTACTCGGGAAATATTTGAAGCAAAAGTAGCAAAGATAATGCGGCCTTCACCTTTTTCAAAAATTCGTCGAATTGATTTACCAACGAATCTTTCTGATTTTGTAAAATTAGGAATTTCTGCATTTGTACTATCAGATAGTAGACAAAGTACACCATCAGCACCAAGTTGAGCCATTCTTTGAAGGTTGGGCGGCTGATTAGTAACAGGTGTTAGATCAAATTTGTAGTCCCCAGTGACTACAATGTTACCAGATGGCGTTTTGATTGCGACACCTAAAGTATCAGGAATTGAATGAGTTGTTCTAAAGAACGACACACTCGTTTTTCTGAATTTAAGAACAGTATCTTCTTCAATTTCATGCATTTCTGTTGTGGCAAGTAACCCGTGTTCTTCTAATTTTCCTTTGATTAATGCTGAAGCCAATGGTCCAGCATAAATTGGGACATTAATTTGTTTTAATAAATAGGGAATACCACCAATATGATCTTCATGACCATGGGTGATAACTAATGCTTTAATTTTTTGTTGATTGGCAACTAAGTATTGAAAATCAGGAATAACGTAATCAATTCCTAATAACTCATCTTCCGGAAACTTGATTCCTGCATCGACGACGATAATTTCATCTTGAAACTGGATGCCGTACATATTTTTACCAATTTCACCTAATCCGCCGACTGCAAAAACACCAGTCTCGTTATTTTTAACATTTATCTTTTTCATTCAGAAAACTCCGTCATTTTAAATGTAGGGTTTTCCTTTTCATATGCTAAAGCTTTATCTGATAATGTTTCAATGAATTCAATGTTATGTGTTGTTTGGTGACCAACAATACTTTGAGCTTCAATTTCAGAACTTGCTTCAAGGAAAAGTGATTTTGTTTCTTCTCTTTGTGGATTTCTATCTTGTGTTTCTTGATAATAAACTTTAAAAATCATTTGTAAAACTCCTTTAAATTAAATTGATATCATTTTGGTTAAAATGATTTGAAATGGAAATTAGAAACCGAACTGGGGGTTGTCTGCACAACATATAATTTATATTTTATCATATATTATTATTTAAGTATAGAATAGACCGATTTGAATAGACTTATAAAGGATAAAATTTAACAGACATGTTATAATTATGAAAAGTTATCGTATAAGGAAGAGTGGTGTTTTATAAATGTGGTTGGTAGTTAAAATAGTGACTGTAGTGGTTTTAATGATCATCATAATTTTAAATTATAACCGTCTGAAAAGAAATAGACAGATTACTATTCTTAAAAATAAAAGCAAACTTATTACAGATAATGCGGTTGAATTTGCTTTAAATAGACTACATGGTAATGAATATGGTATTAATTCTGAAATACTAAGGGTTACAGAAATTGTTTCAAAGGTTTGGGGTAAGAGGGTCATGGTATTTGAGTATCAATTTCAGATGAAGTCTCCTTCAGAAGAGAATATCGGGAAAATAAGAAACATTTTTTTCAATTTATTTGAAGAATTTGAAATGATGAACCTGGTTAAAAAAAGTGTCGAAGCAAAATCGGCATTTGAAGTAACAGATCTTTGGTATTTAGACGGTATTTTACATTTAGAGGTAGCACATTTGGTTAATGTTGAGACAATTATGTATACTAAAGATTTAAAAAAGGTATAGTTCAAACAGTATGTTTAAAGTGAAATAAAAAGAGTTTCTTCAATAAATTAATTATTGGAGAAACTCTTTAGTTATTTATTCAAGCATAATAGCATCGTTCGGTATAGCAAATGGTTTGTCAGTATTAATATGATCAAAGAATAATATACCATTTAAATGATCAATTTCATGTTGGACTACAATTGCTTCATAATTTTTCAAGCGGATTTTATGTTGTGTACCTTCGATATCAAAGTAACGAAGTGTAATCCGATCAGCTCTTGGCACATATCCAGGGACATCTCTATCAACTGATAAGCAACCTTCACCTTCTGAAAGTGCAGCAACTTGAACTGACTGACTTAAAATAGTAGGATTAATTAACACTTGTTTAAGTGTGGGCTCTTCACCTTCTGGGCCAGGGATTAAGACAGCAGTCATTCGTTTAGAAATTGCTAATTGCGGAGCTGCTAAGCCAACACCTGCGCGTAGATGATATTTTTCAGCTATTTCTTCATTTTGACTATTCTCTAAAAATTCCATTAAATCATGTGCGAGTTGTTTATCATCATCTGAAAGCGGAAAAGTCATTTCGCTTGAACGATTTCGTAAAATTGGATTACCTTCACGAATGATATTTTTCATTGTTATTTTAATCAAAATAGTACCTCCAAATTAATATTCTACGGTACATTGTAGCATAAAATAATCATATCTGTAGGCCATTTGAAAATTAATAGTTATGTTTCATTTCTTTTAGTTTTTAATGGATTGCTGTAAAATGAAACATAGTAATTACTTTCAAGTATATTGAAAGTATTAGTTGAAAATTAATTCAATAATTAAATAAAGTAAAAATAAAGGGAGTTTAACACACTAAATTATGAATAATAAAATTGATTACCCATTAGAAGCACATTGGACTACTGAAGAAATTATCTCTGTCAGTGAATTCTATAAAGCAATAGAATTAGCAAATTCTACAGGTATTGATCGAGAAGAATTGCTTTATAATTATCGTGAGTTTAAAAAAATTGTTCCTTCCAAAATGGAGGAAAAACAAATAGGCAGATCGTACGAAGATGAATCAGGTTTTAGTATTTATCGTACAATGAAATTTGCAAGAGAGAGTACAAGGGACGTTATTAAAATTAACCAATAGGGAGGTTATGATTTGAATATTGATGAGGTTAATTATCAGGTTAAAAGTTGGCTGACAGAGGCACGTGAAAATATTATTCATGCATTTGGAAATCCATTGTCTGTTGAAACAAAAAGTAGTCGAGTTGATCTTGTAACTAATATGGATAAACAGACTGAAAAATTTTTAGTAAACAAAATTCGTACCTTTGATCCGAAAGCCAAAATTTTAGGTGAAGAAGGTTTTGGGGATGATGTAACAAATTTAGATGGTACTGTTTGGATTGTTGATCCAATTGATGGCACAATGAATTTTGTCAAACAGAAAGATCATTTCGCGATTATGATTGGTATTTATGAAAACGGTATTGGAAAATTGGGATTCATTATGGATGTAATGAATAATGTTTTATATTCTGGTGGGCCAGATAGGGGCGTCTTTGCCAACGATAAAAAACTTGAAAAGCCTGAAAATATAGCACTTAAGGATGGCTTGCTAGGTTGTAGCTCACCTATGTTAATGATGGACTATAAGCATTTACAATCAATTGTTCAACATAGTTCAGGTGCTAGGGTTTATGGAAGTGCCGGTATTGAGTTTGTTCACATATTACGTGGACAAGAAATTGGTTATGTTTCTCACTTAAAACCATGGGATTTTGCAGCCGGTAAAATATTGGCGGAAACTCTTGGTATCACCGTGAAAACAATTGACGGGTTAGAGCTCGATATGTTACAATCAGCAGATGTATTAATAGCAACGGAAAACGCACAAGAGGACATTTTAAAACTACTAAATAGTTTTTAGTAGAATCGCGTTGTGGCTGTGACTAACAAGTCGCAGTTTTTTTATGCGATTTATTTATGAAAAAGTATGAAAACTTTTAGTAAGTGTGTTAATTGTCTGCTATAATAGTGAACTGTAGTTATTATTCGTAAAAATATTAAGGCTCCAACGAAAGGAAGAACAAACTTGAAAACAAGAGATGACATTCGTAACATTGCGATTATCGCCCATGTCGATCACGGTAAGACGACATTAGTTAATGAATTATTAAAACAATCAGATACATTGGATGGCCATTCAGAAATTAGTGACCGTGCCATGGATACAAATGATATTGAAAAAGAACGTGGTATTACAATTTTATCAAAAAATACTGCTGTTAGAGTTGGCGACAAACAAATTAACATTTTAGATACACCTGGACATGCCGATTTCGGTGGTGAAGTAGAACGTATCATGAAAATGGTTGATGGTGTTTTACTTGTCGTTGATGCTTTTGAAGGAACAATGCCTCAAACACGTTTTGTTTTGAAAAAAGCTTTAGAACAACAATTAGTACCAATCGTTGTTATTAACAAAATTGATCGTATGGGTGCTCGTCCACAAGAAGTTGTTGATGAAGTTCTTGATTTGTTTATTGAATTAGGTGCTGATGAAGCACAACTTGATTTCCCTGTTATTTATGCTAGTGCATACAATGGTACATCAAGTATGGATCCAGATATCGAAACTCAAAAACATTCTATGGATGACGTTTTTGAAACAATTATAAATACAATTCCTGCACCAGTTGATAACAGTGACGAACCATTACAATTCCAAGTTTCAATGTTGGATTATAATGAATATGTTGGTCGTGTTGGTATTGGTCGTGTGTTCCGTGGAAAAATTGCTGTTGGTGATCAAGTTTCTGTTATTAAACTTGACGGCTCAGTTCAAAACTTCCGTGTTTCAAAACTTTTTGGTTTCTTCGGTTTAGATCGTGTTGAAATTAATGAAGCTAAAGCCGGTGATTTAATTGCAGTTTCAGGGATGGATGACATCTTCGTTGGTGAAACTGTAACACCAAGTGATCATCAAGAAGCATTACCATTAATGCGTATTGATCCACCTACACTACAAATGACATTCAGAACGAATGATTCACCATTTGTTGGACAAGATGGTAAAAACATTACTGCTCGAAAGATGGAAGATCGTCTTAAATTACAATTGCATACTGATGTTTCATTGAAAATTGAAGATACAGATTCTCCAGATGCTTGGGTTGTTTCAGGTCGTGGAGAATTACATTTATCAATCTTAATTGAAACTTTACGTCGCGAAGACTATGAAATTCAAGTTTCACGTCCAGAAGTTATCTACCGTGAATTCGAAGGCAAGATGCAAGAACCATTTGAAAGCGTCCAAATCGATACACCTGATGAATATTCTGGTGGTGTTATTGATACAATGGCTCAACGTAAGGGTGAAATGATTAACATGGAGACCGGTAATAACGGCCAAACTCGTTTAACTTTCTCAGCTCCTACTCGTGGTTTAATTGGATATGATTCACAATTCCTTTCAATGACTCGTGGATACGGTATCTTAAATCATACTTTCTCTGAATACAAACCAGTTATCCGTAACTGGGAACCTGGTCGTCGTAATGGCGCATTAGTTTCTATTAATTCAGGAAAAGCTACAACATATTCAATTATGAGTATTGAAGAACGTGGAACAATTTATGTAACACCTACTACTGATATTTATGAAGGAATGGTTGTTGGACAAAGTAGCCGTGAACGTGATATTTCTGTAAATATTACTAAAGGAAAAGCTATGAGTAATGTTCGTTCTTCTAATAAAGATCAAACAGCCTCAATCAAGAAACCAACTATTCTTACTCTTGAAGAATCATTGGAATTCTTGAACACGGATGAATTATTAGAAATCACACCAAATAATTTACGCTTACGTAAACGTATCTTAGATACAAATATGCGTGAAAAAGCTCAAAAACAACATAAAACAGATTCAAAAAAAGGTTAATTTAAAAAGAGTTGAAAATGATTAAGTTCATTTTCAACTCTTTTTTTTAATCATGATAAATAGTAATATGGTATACTATTAGGAGTCACGAGAGAATAAAATCGATGAAAAACAACATTTCTAAAGAAAATGTGATGGTCACTTTGCAAGAAAATGTAGATAAAATAAATAAATTTATCTGGAAACAGCGAAATACATTTTACTAGCTTGGTTATGTTACATTTTAAGAAGTAGTTGATACTTAATTGTTCGTTTTTCTCGTGAAGTAGATTTTGTGTTGGAGTGTGCTCTGTTTGAAGAAAAAACTGAAAAGAAGCAGATAAAGAATCTTGAAGTAACTTCGAATAGACACTTTAGTACTAAATTTGAAAAAATGAAGAAATAAGTTGGATTAAAAATGCAAATTTTAAAAAGAATAACACAAAAATTACAATATCTTGATTATTTTATTTTTATACCGTATATCATATTATCCGGAATTGGTGTGGTCATGGTTTATTCTGCTAGTTCATATAAGGTTCAAATGGCGGGTGGCGATCCAACGACATATTTAAAAAAACAATTGCTTTTTGCCATTTTAGGATTGCTAGTTGCTTTCCTTATATATTCAATGAAGGTTAATTTTTTTAAAAGTTCTGGATTTATAATATTATTTGGTGCAGTGTCCATTCTGCTACTTTTATACGTAGTACTTAGCGGTAAAACAGTTAATGGTGCAGCAGGATGGATTAACTTTGGCTCTTTTAACATTCAGCCCGCAGAAATCAGCAAGATTTTTTTAGTCTTGTTTATGGCGCAACAAGTTGCATTCCGTGAAAATAAAGAATTAAGTTATGAGGGTAGAAATAAACGTCGTTTTATCTATGCGATTGCAGTAGCCTTACCACTCATTTTAATTTTGGTTGAACCAGATGTGGGTGGGTTTATTATTAATTTTAGTGCAGTATTAATCATTATTTTGGCTAGTGGGTATTCAATTGGAATAACTTCTTTAATTTCTGTTGGTGGCATGGGTACTTTAATGATATTATTATCAAAATTAAAATCTGTTTCTCCAGATTCTGGTGGTCCATTAGCATATATGGCTAAAAGATTTAGTGGATTCAATGATCCGTTTAAATATCAGCAATCAACTGGACAACAGCTGGTAAATTCATATTATGCATTAAGTAATGGTGGTATTTTTGGTGCAGGACTAGGAAATAGCATCCAAAAACGAGGCTATCTACCAGAACCGTATACTGATTTTATATTAGCAATTACAGGTGAAGAACTTGGATTATTGATGGTATTTTTTATTTTAATATTACTTTTCAGTATGATTGGACGAATTATCTTTATTGGTTCTAAAAGTAAAGAAACTTTCCATTCACTTTGTTGTTATGGAATTGCGACGTTTATGACAGTGCAGACTGTATTTAATGTTGGTGGTATATCAGGTGTTTTACCAATAACAGGTGTAACATTTCCATTTCTTAGTTATGGCGGATCAAGTATGCTTATCTTGAGTTTCTGTGTAGGCTTAGTTTTAAATATATCAGCTTTAAGAAAAAAGGAATTACTAAATAATAAATAAAAAGGGGGTCATAATCAAATGCTTGACGAAGAAAATGGGACTAAGTTAGTTATACAAAAAAGACAAGGTGTCATTGTGTTTTTATACCATATGAAGCAAATTAAGCAGTTGAAACGATTCGGTATTATTCAATATATTTCAAAAAAAATGAAATATGTTGTCATTTATATGAATCAAGAAGACCTACCCGAGACGATTAAGAAAATTCAAAATTTAAAATTTGTTAAAAAGACAGAAGTATCGCATCGCCCTGATATTGATATGGACTTTGGGTCTCGAATGGGTGAAAAAGCATTTAAATTAACAGATGAAGATCAAGAAAAATTTAAAAATAAAAGTGAGTAAAGTATATGAGAATAATTTCAGGTGAATATGGCGGAAGAAAATTAAAAGCAGTTCCGGGTATGGCAACAAGACCTACAACGGATAAAGTTAAGGAATCAGTGTTTAATATTATTGGTCCTTATTTTGATGGCGGTAAATCGTTAGATTTATTTGCAGGTAGCGGAGGGTTAAGTATCGAAGCTGTTTCTAGAGGAATCTCGCATGCTTTTCTAATTGATAGACAGTATCAAGCAATTAAAACAATTAATGATAATATTGCTATCACAAAGGAAGAAGATAAGTTTACGGTCTATAAGCAAGATGCCGATAAAGCAATTGGACTATTAAAAGGTAAAGAAACATTTGATCTTGTTTTTTTAGACCCACCTTATAAGACCCAAGAAATAATTGATACGATAAAAAAAATAGATAGCAGCGAGTTGTTAAATAATCAAGCTTTAATTATTTGTGAAACAGATCAATATGCTAACTTACCTGATGATATTTCTGGATTCAGGCTATTTAGGAGACAAAATTATGGAATTACACAGGTAACGATTTATCAAAAGGAGAACTAAAATGAATGCAGTTTTTCCGGGAAGTTTCGATCCATTAACTAATGGACACTTAGATATTATTGTTCGATCAAGCCAAATTTTTGATAAAGTTATTGTCGCAGTTATGACTAATACTAAAAAGAAGTCATTGTTTACAGCTGATGAAAAGGTAGATTTGATTAGTGAAGCTACCTTTTCATTAGCAAATGTAGAAGTAGTTAGTGTTGAATCAGATTTAACGATTAACTTAATGCACCAATTAGATGCTAAAATAATTATTCGTAGTGTTAGAAATAATAGGGATTTTGAATATGAAAAAGATATTGCATTGATGAACAAAGAGTTAGATGAAACAGTGGAAACTGTATTGATGCTTGCTAATCCTAAATACGCACATATTTCCTCAAGTTTAATGAAAGAAATATTTAAATTTGATGGAGATATTTCAAATATGGTACCTAATCATATAAAAGTAGCTATGATTAAAAAATGTCATGAAGTAATTAGTAAGGAAGATTAACTTAAATAAAATGAATCATCATTAAAATACGTGATAATGATTTAAGGAAAAAAACGAATTTCATTTTAAATGAAATTCGTTTTTTTGCGTATTTAAATATAAGAGGGAGGTGGATAAGATGGATCAAATAAAAAAAATTTGAATTGAATATCGAAAAATTATCATTATTTGTGTGGTATCTGTAATAGCATTGACCATTTTTTCAATAGTTACACAACATAAAAGTAGCAAAACAGATGATATGTTAGTTAATAGTATTACTAGTACGTCGTCTAGCTCGGAAAAAAATATATCAAGCCATTTAGAAACCTCAAATGGTGGGAAAATCGTTGTGGATATCAAAGGAAATATAAAAAAACCAGGTATATACACAATGAAAACAGGAATGAGAATTAGTCAGGTAATCGATTTAGCTGAGGGATTTTTATCTAACGCTGATCAGAAACAGATTAATTTAGCTCAAAAAGTAACAGATGAGATGGTTATATATGTTCCGGCAAAAGGGGAAGTAAAAGAAAATAAAGTAGCAGCTACTACTGCCCAAGGATCTTCTGTTATGGATGCAGGGTCTACTACAGGAACTCAGGATAAATCGAATGATGAATCAACGGTTAATTTAAACACCGCAACGAAAGAACAACTGCAAGGGTTGACTGGAATTGGACCAAAAAAAGCAGAACAAATTTTACAATATAGAGAAGAACATCAATCGTTTAAAACTACGGATGAATTAAAAGAAGTTGGCGGCATCGGTGATAAAACATATGAAAGTCTAAAGGACTCATTAGCGGTCTAACTTTTTTTAAAGATTTATTTTTGATATACTATAAAAAAATGAAAGAAGGAAATACCTAAATGCCTGATAATAGAATTCCTTGGGATCAATATTTTATGACGCAAGCTGCATTACTATCATTAAGAAGTACATGTGAAAGATTATCTGTTGGTGCGATACTTGTTAGAGATAAACGGATTATTGCAGGCGGATATAACGGCGCTGTTTCAGGGGATGTACATTGTATAGATGAAGGTTGCTACCTTGTAGACGGACATTGTGTACGAACGATTCATGCAGAAATGAATGCAGTTTTACAGTGTGCAAAGTTTGGCTCAGCGACAGATAATTCAGAAATTTATGTGACAGATTTTCCTTGTTTACAGTGTACAAAAATGCTACTTCAATCCGGCGTGAAAAAAATATATTATTTACGTAATTATCATAATGATGATTATGCCATATCACTATTAGAAAGAAATAATGTTATTTTTGAGCAAGTAAAAGTTGATAAAAATTATATTGAAGAAATTGTTCTGAATAAAATATTTTCAGAATAAAATCAGTTGAAGCAGTTGATCTATTTTTTGCGACGTTAGTTATTGGAATAACAAGTTTATATGTTGTAAATTACAATCCTATTTGGATTATTTTCGCTATCGTTATTTTTATACGAATTATTACGTTAAAACGTTCGATAACTTTTTATATTTGTTGTGTCTGTATTTTAATTTTTGGTATTTATTTTTACAGTAATGCGAAGGAAAGCCAGAAGCAAGTTGTAGTTGAAAAAGAGGTACAAAATGTTAATGTGAAAATTTACCCTGATGATTATTCAATCAATGGTGATTTGGTTAGTTTTGATGGACAAATAATTTCTAATTCACAAAAAATTCGAGGATTTTATAACTGTAAGTCACAAAATGAACTCAATAAGATTAAACATAATAAACACACTAAAATTATAAACGTTGATGCTAAGCTACAAAAAATTAAATCAGCGACAAATGAAAACGAGTTTGATTATCAAAGTTTTATGCGAACTAAATCAATTTACAATAGTATGACTATTATAAAAGTTAATAATAGTGAAAAAAATGTCATGAATTTATCGCTTGAATCCGTGATAAGTAAGTTACATGAATTACGAGCAGAATTAAAAAGTTATTTTAATTCTTTATCCAATCCGTTAGATAAATTTTTGAATGCTTTGGTAATTGGTGATAAGACTCAGGAATTCAATCAGGATTTAGCCTCTATAAGACAATTAGGATTAATTCATTTATTCTGTTTATCGGGTTTACATGTATATTATTTTGTGATGTTAATAAGAACGTTAGGAAATAGACTATTAATCCCACGTGAGACAGTAGCCAAAGGATTACTTTTTTTACTTCCATGCTATTTAGTTATTGCAGGGGAATCTAGTAGTTTACGACGTGCAATTTTTATGTGTATGGTTCAACTTATTTGTGAACTAATTGATAAACCTGTCCAAGGGATTACGGTTTGGTGTTTCGCTTTGTTAATAGGATTGGTGATTGAACCACAAGTACTGTTCACATTTGGCGGTCAGTTGAGCTATCTAATGTCATTACTACTAATCTTTATGGAGAATAAAGGTACTTTTGAATCAGGTATTTGGCTAAACTTATTTAGTTTGCCATTTATTTTTTTCAACGTTTATCAGTGGAATGTTCTATCAATTGTACTTAGTATTTTTATTATTCCTATTTTTGAATTCTTAATCCTACCAATTGTAATTTTTGGAGGAATGGTTGGGATTCATTTTAAGGTTGTTATGGATGGGATAAATACTGTATTAAAAACGTTTATTTATTTTTTTGATGAACTAGCACGTTTACCATTAACGATAACGTTTGGTAAACCCAGTTTAAATATGTGCATGCTATTTTTCATGTGCACCTTAACATGTTTTTTACATCCTTCGTGTATTAAAAGATGGGCAATATTAGTTAGTTTCTATGTTATGGTATTTCTATGGATCCATTTTCCAATTCGGCAAGAAGTCGTTTTTTTTGACATTGGTCAAGGGGATTCAACATTGATAAGAAAGCCGTTTAATAGGCAAATTACATTAGTAGATACAGGCGGTAAAGTTCATTTTAAGATGGATAGCTGGCGAACTAGAAAGGAGTATCAAACTTCTGGTGAAAAAATTATTACTAATTATTTATTAAGCAAAGGAATCAGTCATATAGACTATTTATATTTGACGCATCAAGATGCAGATCATATAGGTAATTTTCCGTCTATATTAACCAAAATAGACGTCGATAGAATGATTGTTCCATCTGGAATGGAACAACTGCCACAATTCATTAAAAAAATAGAATCTACTCGACCGCCTAAAATGGTGATACCTATGACAGATAATAGTAAAAAACAGGATGCTGAATTGATGATTCTACATCCTTTTAATCAAGGTATAGGAAAAAACGAAGATTCTCTTGTTTTATTTGGAACAATCGGGAAATATAGCTATCTTATTACTGGCGATTTGGACCGAGCTGGTGAAAAAAAGGTTATTCAAAAATATCCCAATTTACAAATATCAATTCTTAAAACAGGTCATCATGGCAGTAAAACTGCGACTGATCCAATATTTATTGATCAAATAAAACCGAAGTTAGCGGTGATTTCTGCTGGTAAGAATAATAGATATGGCCACCCACATCAAGAAACATTAGATACTTTGAAAAAATATCGAATACCGTTTGTTAGTACAGCAGAGCATGGTATGATAAGAATCAGCAAGTTTCAAAATTATAAAGAAAAATTAGAAGTTTTTAACAATGAAAAGAGCTGATAAATATGAATTCACAGGCAATAATTTCAACGTTATCTCTTGAAAATGTGAAGCCAGTAAATCTTGTCTTAGGTAATGAGACTTATTTAATGGAAGATGTAAAAAAAGCATTTACTGAGTTGATACCTGAAGAAGAGAGAACGATGAATTTAGGTAAATATGATATGGAGGAGGTTCCGTTGGCTAAAGCATTAGATGATGCGATGTCTGTTCCTTTTTTTGGTGATAAGCGCTTAATTTTTATTCAAAATCCTTTTTTTCTAACGTCAGACACTAAAAAAAGAAAAATTGAACACGATATTGATGGTCTTTTATCTTATTTAGCTCATCCGGAACCAACAAGTATTGTAGTTATATTTGCGCCTTATAAAGAATTAGATGGTCGTAAAAAGATTAGTAAGATGCTTAAAAAATTTAGTCTAGTTATTGATAATCAACCGTTAAATGAGCGTGCAACGCGACAGTTTATAGCCCAAGAGATGGCTAACAAATCATTTGAAATAGATGAAAACGCTTTGGAATTATTTCTAGAAAGAACCAATACAGAATTATCAACAATCATGAATGAATTGCCAAAGTTATTTTTGTATAATTTTGAAACCCACCGAATTACATTATCATCTGTTGAAAATTTAGTTTCTAAAACTTTAGAACAAAATATATTTGATTTAGTAGATGTTGTTATTTCAAATAATATTGAAAAATCAGTAACGTTGTATCATGATTTAATTTTACAAAATGAAGAGCCAATTAAGATAAATGCAATATTATTGGGACAATTTAGATTATTATTACAAGTGAAAATTTTGCAAGATAAAGGTTACTCACAAGGAGATTTAGCTAGTGTTTTAAAAGTGCATCCTTATCGAATTAAGTTGGCACTTCAAAAGATAAAGAAATTTAATAGAAGTGATTTGAGGAAAATTTATTTAGCGTTAATTGATTTAGAAAAAGCAATGAAGACGACACAACAAGATCAAGAAGGATTATTCTCATTATTTATGCTTCAAATTAATCGTATAGATGTATAAAATAAAAAATACCCAGTAGATTATTAATCTACTGGGTATTTTTCTGAAAACTTATTTAGCGTAACGAGCAGCCATACGAGACTTATCACGAGCAGCTTTGTTTTCTTTGATCAAACCTTTAGAATGTGCTTTGTCGATTGCAGTAATAGCAGCTTTGTATAAAGCATCTACATTATCGGCACCAGCAGTCTTAGCTTGTTCAAACTTCTTTACAGCAGTACGCATTGTGCTTAATTGAGCAGCATTTTTAACGTTTGCTTTTTCATTCGTTTTTACACGTTTAATTGCAGATTGAATAATTGGCATTTAAGTCACCTCCACTTATCATGATCACCTTATTGGTTCTCAACAAATATTTCAACAACCATTATTATACCTAACCAAATTAGTTAATGCAATGAAAACTTGTAAAGGATTTTTACTTGATAGTAATAATTAGATAAGAGAAGTTATAAAAAACTTGCAATATACTCTAAATTTTAGTAAGGTTAGATTTGTTCCAAGTAACCTTTAACTTAGTTTGTTGACGTCTCACCGACGACTTACTCGGTTTTAGGCATTTAGATTCAGAAAGGTGGGAAACACTAATGGCAATTACAAATGAAAAGAAAACAGAAATTATGAACGAATATGCTCGTCAAGAAGGCGATACAGGTTCTGCTGAAGTACAAATCGCTGTACTTACTGCAGATATCGTTGAATTGAATGCACATATCGGCGTTCATAAAAAAGATTTCGCTTCACAACGTGGTTTGATGAAGAAAATCGGACATCGTCGTAACCTTTTAGCATATTTACGTAACAAAGATATTCAACGTTACCGTGAATTGATCCAACGCTTAGGTCTTCGTCGTTAAAACTAAAAGCAAAACTCTTAATAAGAGTTTTGCTTTTTTTATTTTTAAAATTTAAGATATGTCTACTATAAGTGAGTTAAATGTAAAACGTTCATAAATTTTATGGTATAATTGAGATTCAAATAAAGAAAAAGAAGGTTTTTTTCAATGGACGGATATAGAGTTGCGGTTGTCGGTGCTACAGGCGCTGTTGGAACACGAATGATTCAAATGCTAGAAGAAACAAGTTTACCCATCAATAGTATTAAATATTTGGCATCTAAACGTTCTGCAGGACAAGTATTAAAATTTAAAGGTCAGGATGTTATCGTAGAAGAAACAACATCTGATTCTTTTGAGAATGTTGATTTGGCTCTATTTTCTGCTGGCGGTAGTGTATCTAAAAAGTTTGCACCTGAAGCAATTAAACGTGGTGCAGTTGTTGTAGACAACACTAGTGCGTTTAGAATGGATCCTGATGTCCCACTAGTAGTTCCTGAAGTTAATGAACAGGCACTTTATGAACACAAAGGACTAATTGCTAACCCAAATTGTTCAACTATCCAAATGGTAGTTGCACTAGAACCAATTCGTAAAAATTACGGTTTAAAGAAGGTTGTTGTTACAACAATGCAAGCTGTTAGTGGTGCTGGAAACTTAGCTATTCAAGAATTAAAAGATGAAACACAAGCTTATCTTGATGGCGAAGAGATGGAAGCAAAGATTTTACCAGCTTCTGGTGATAAAAAGCATTATCCAATTGCATTTAATCCACTACCACAAATTGATGTTTTTGAAGACACAGGTTATACACATGAAGAATGGAAAATGATTCATGAAACGAAGAAAATAATGTCTAATCAAGATATTCAAGTTACTGCAACATGTGTACGTGTACCAGTTGTTGTTAGCCATTCGGAATCTGTTTGGTTTGAAGTTGAAAGTCATGATGCTTCTGTTAAACAAATTCAAAATATTCTTGCAGATGCACCCGGTGTGGTTTTACAAGATAATCCGGAACAACAGATATATCCACAAGCAATTAATGCCACTGGTAAGAAAGATACATTTGTTGGTCGTGTTAGAGCTGATTTAGAACAGGATAATGCCTTCCAATTATGGGTCGTTTCGGATAATTTGTTAAAAGGTGCTGCATGGAATTCAGTTCAAATTGCTGAAAAATTGCATGAATTAGATTTATTAAGAGTTCCAAAGTAAAAAGAAAGGAGTGAATTAAGCGAATGTTTGAAAATGTAGATATAATGACAGCTATGGTCACACCATTTAATGATCAGAATCAAGTGGATGAAGATCGCTTAATTAAATTAATTGAACATTTAATTTTAACAGGTTCAAAAGGTATCCTGGTTAATGGTACTACGGGCGAATCGCCTACGTTGAATCATTCTGAAAAATTAAATTTGATTAAAAAAACAGTGGCAATAGTTAATGGTAGAGTTCCAATTATGGCTGGTACAGGATCAAATAATACTATGGAGACAATTGATTTTACCAATGAGGTAGCCGCTATTACTGGTGTGGACGCAGCTTTAGTTGTTGTGCCATACTATAATAAGCCTAATCAAAAAGGTATGATTGCTCATTTTGAAGCAGTTGCAAATGCTTCGAAATTGCCTATTTTCATTTATAATATTCCGGGTCGTACAGGCGTAACTATGACTGTTGAAACAATTGTTAAGTTATCTAATAATAATCATATTATTGGTATTAAAGATTGTACAGGTAGTGAAAATTTAAGTCGTATTGTTGAACAAACGCCAGATGATTTCTTGGTGTATACTGGTGAAGATACGGATAGTTTGACTGCAAAAATCTTAGGAGCAAGTGGTGTTATTTCTGTTGCAAGCCATATATTTGGTATTGAAATGACTAAAATGTATCAAGCTGTACAAGATGGAAATATTAAGCTTGCAGGAGATATTCAAAGAGAGTTGACGCCAAAAATGGCTGCACTTTTTTCTCTTCCATCTCCTGGACCAGCTAAAGCAGCTTTAAATTACAAGGGTATCTTAGTAGGTGGGTGTCGTTTACCAATAGAGGCATTAACTGACAATGAAATAAATCAACTAGTGAAAATACTAAAAATATAAAATATGTAAGAGGTGAAGTAATGAGTAAAGTTAAAATAATTCCACTTGGTGGCGTTCGAGAAAATGGTAAAAATATGTATGTCGTTGAAGTGGATGATGATCTATTTATTTTTGATTCTGGATTAATGTATCCAGAAAATGGCTTATTAGGGATTGATATTGTAATTCCTGATTTTAGTTATTTGAGAGAAAATAAAGAACGAATTGTAGGTGTTTTCTTAACACATGGGCATGCAGATGCAATTGGTGCATTACCATACTTTGTGAGTGAATTTGATGTGCCTGTTTTTGGATCAGAATTAACAATTGCATTAGCAAAAATTAATATTGAAAATGATCCTAAGGCAAGTAAATTTTCTGATTTTCACGTTGTTAATGATCAGACTGAGATTGATTTTGGTAAAACGACAATTTCATTCTTTAAAACGACCCATTCAATTCCTGAATCATTAGGAATCGTTTTAGGTACTGATGAAGGGCAGATTGTTTATACAGGTGATTTTAAGTTCGATCAAGCTGCGGCACCAGTTTACCAAACAGATTTTGGACGTTTAGCTGAGATTGGTAAGAATGGTGTTTTAGCGTTATTAAGTGATTCAGCTAATGCTGAGAACCCATTCCCAACAGTCAATGAAAGTGCAATTGACGAATACATTAATGAAACATTTGAATATCAAAAAGGTCGTATTATTGTTGCCTGTGTGGCATCAAATATATTACGAGTACAACAGATACTAAATGCTGCAAAGGAAAGTCATCGAAAGGTTATATTAACAGGACACGATGTTGAAAAAATCGTTAAAACAGCTATGGATTTGAAGAAATTAGTTCTTCCTGATGAAAATTTAATTGTTCCAATGAGTGATATTAGCAAATATGACGATGATCAACTAATTATATTGGAAACAGGTAAAATGGGTGAACCTTTAAAATCATTACAGCGAATGGCTTTAAATCAACATTCAACTGTTAATATTCATGAAGGAGATCTTGTTTTCATTACGACAACAACGTCAAAAGCTATGGAAACTAATGTGGCAAAGACAAGAGATCTCATTTACCGAGCAGGAGCTGATGTGAAAGCAATTTCTGATGAATTAAATTCTTCAGGTCATGCTGGTCAAAATGATTTACAACTAATGATCAATTTAATGAAACCAAAATACCTGGTTCCAATTCAAGGTGAATATCGATTACTTGCGGCACATGCTGATTTAGCACATACATTAGGAATGCCATATGATCATATCTTTATTACTGGTAAGGGTGATGTTTTAAGTTATTCTGAAGGAAAAATGAATTTAGGATCGCAAGTTGAAGCAGGAAATACCATGATTGATGGTATTGGTGTTGGTGATATTGGAAATATTGTACTGAGAGATCGTAAAATACTTTCTGAAGATGGTATTTTTATTGCAGTCGTCACAATTGATCGTAAAAAGAAAAAAATCATAAACAAGCCTAAAATTACATCAAGAGGATTTGTTTATACAAAAACGAGCCTTGATTTAATTGAAAAGAGTGCTGAAATTGTGTCAGAAACAGTACAAGATAATTTGAACAATAAAGAATTTGATTGGGGACATTTAAAACAAGATGTTCGTGAAAAAATGAGTCATTTCCTATATGAACAAACAAAACGACGTCCAGTTATTTTACCTGTTATTATGGAAATTAATCAGTATCATAGAAAATCAACAAAGTCTAAAGAAGTTAAACCGGCGGAAACAAAAAATAACGAAAAATAATCAAAAAGGGATAACACAAATGTTGTTATCCCTTTTTTTAGAATAAATAGAGGATATTATGGCAGAAATTATTCCGTTTCCCGACCAAGAGAAACAAAATTATCAGTTAGCAAAAAAGGCTGTAAGTGACAAAAATTATCAACTAGCATCACAATTATTCACAAAAAATTATGATGGTCATCGTAGTTTTAAAAATAATAAATTATTGGTTAATTCTCTAGTTTTGGATGCTCAATTTCAAGAAGCGTTAATTATCGCTGACGAATTTTATAGCGATTACTTAAAACGTGGGGATCAATTTGCAGTTTATTTAAATATACTGTTAAAAAACAATAAATTTATTCGAGCTTGGCAATTGGTTAAAGAGCAACCTTTTGCCACATCACTAGTTTTGGATGCTGAAAATGAATGCCGTGAAAAATTCGATAAACAACTTAGACAAAATGAACGTCAATTTGCACACTTAGGTTCAGTGGACTTTTTTGGACAGCAACAAATTGTTCAAAGTGGACTGGTACTACCTAAAAATGAATTCTTAGATGCTTGTCAAAAAATATTTATGGATAAAGACGTACATCCAATTATAAAATCAAGTCTATTGCAAGAGGTACAAAAGATACCTAATAATATTGAAATAATAAACTATTTATGGGTTGATGGAACTCAGAAAAAAATTGACGTAAAAAAATTAGTTGCAAATGAAAATGAACCTGTATTACTGACAATTAATCAATTAACAAAAAATGATGAGGGAACTATTGATGTACAAATGAATAATTCTTTAAATCATATGTTAAATTTAAAATTGGGGATGATTTATCCTTTTGCAAGTGATTTTTTGGGTATTGAGAAAGAATGGATTGAATTAGTAAAAAGTGAGTTAGGTATGGAATCCACTTTTAAAAGGACTGAAAATTTAACGTATATGGTTGAATTAAATGCATTACTTTCGAAAGAATTAACTGAAATTATGAATTAATGATTAGGTAAAGCTAGCCGTTTACAGTAATCTATGATATTCTAATAAAGAATCCAAAATTTCACTTAGATTTAGTTGTATGAGCGTAGATTTAACCAGGTTATTTTAAGACGAGATAAAAAGTTTCAGTATTCTTTAAATAGGTATTTACAAAACTCTAAACAGTCTATATAATATTTTAAGGATTCTTCTTTATTTGATGATAATGTATTTTGTTATTAAATAAAGAAGTAGTATAATAAAAACAAAGAATCATCAGGGTTAGATTTTCTAAAACTGTTTTATTCTTACAAAAACACTAGGAGGCTCTTATTCATGGCAAAAGAACATTACGAACGAACAAAACCCCATGTTAATATTGGTACTATTGGACATGTCGATCATGGGAAGACAACTTTAACAGCTGCAATTAGTAAAGTATTATCAGACAACGGTTTCGGTGAAGCAGCAGATTTCGCTTCAATCGATGCTGCACCTGAAGAACGTGAACGTGGTATTACTATCAATACTGCCCATGTTGAATACGAAACAGCTGCACGTCATTACGCACATATCGATGCTCCAGGACATGCTGATTACGTTAAAAACATGATCACTGGTGCTGCACAAATGGATGGTGCTATCTTAGTTGTAGCCGCAACTGATGGCCCTATGCCTCAAACACGTGAACATATCTTACTTGCTCGCCAAGTTGGTGTTGATTACCTTATCGTGTTCTTAAACAAAACTGATTTGGTTGATGATGAAGAATTATTAGACCTTGTAGAAATGGAAGTTCGTGAATTATTAAGCGAATATGATTTCCCAGGCGATGATATTCCTGTTATCCGTGGTTCAGCTCTTAAAGCCCTTGAAGGCGATCCAGAAGCTGTAAAACAAGTTGAATTATTAATGGATACTGTTGATTCATACATCCCAACACCAGTTCGTCCTACAGACCAACCATTCTTAATGCCAGTTGAAGATGTATTTACAATTACTGGTCGTGGAACTGTTGCTTCAGGTCGTATCGATCGTGGTACAGTTAAAGTCGGAGACGATATTGAAATTGTTGGTTTACATGAAGATGTTCTTAAAACAACAGTTACAGGTATCGAAATGTTCCGTAAAACACTTGACGAAGGTGAAGCCGGCGATAACGTTGGTGCTTTACTCCGTGGTGTTGATCGCGAACAAATCGAACGTGGACAAGTTCTTGCACAACCTGGTTCAATCAAAACTCACAAATTATTCAAAGGCGAAGTTTATATCCTTTCTAAGGAAGAAGGTGGACGTCATACTCCATTCTTCTCAAACTACCGTCCTCAATTCTTCTTCCATACAACTGATGTTACTGGTGTTATTGAATTACCAGAAGGTGTAGAAATGGTTATGCCTGGTGATAACGTTACATTTACAGTATCATTAATCGCCCCAGTTGCTATTGAAAAAGGTCTTAAATTTACTGTTCGTGAAGGTGGCCGTACTGTTGGTGCCGGAGTCGTTTCAGAAATTGATGATTAATTTTTAATTAATTAAAAAAAGAAATTCGGAAAGCTTTTGCTTTTCGAATTTTTTTTTATAACCATTTACAATCTAGTAATGATACGGTAAAATAGACAAGTATATAAATAGTACGAATATAAAATTTTTGTTCTACCGGAGGGAAAACAATGTCAGCAAAATTTGAAAAAACAGGTAAAAACAATGGAGAAATAACATTCGAAATTGAAACTGATAAAATTAAAGAAGGATTGGAAAAAGCTTTCTTAAAAGTTAAGAAAGATTTAACTGTTCCTGGATTCCGTAAAGGAAAAGTTTCACGTCAAGTATTTAACAGAATGTATGGTGAAGAATCATTATACGAAGATGCTTTAAACATTCTATTGCCAGAAGCATACGAAAAGGCACTTGAAGAAGTTAAAGTATCACCCGTTGATCAACCTGATATTAACATTGATAGTTTAGAAAAAGATTCTACATGGGTCCTTAAAGCTAAAGTTACACTTCAACCAGAAGTTGAATTAGGTGACTATAAAGGATTAACTGTTCCTAAACAATCACGTCGAGTAACTAAAAAAGACGTAGAAGATAGTTTAGAAGCAAAACGTCAACAACAAGCTGAACTTGTACTTAAAGAAGACGAAGCAGCTATTTCTGGCGACACTGTTATCATTGATTTTGAAGGTAAAGTTGATGGCGTTGCATTTGATGGTGGAAAATCAGAAAATTATACTCTTGAATTAGGTTCAAATTCATTTATTCCTGGATTTGAAGACCAATTGGTAGGACATAAAGCTGGAGAGGATGTTGACGTAAAAGTTACATTCCCTGAAGATTACCAAGCTGAAGACTTACGTGGTAAAGAAGCAGTATTTGCTGTTAAAGTTCATGAAGTCAAAGGCAAAGAACTTCCAGAAATGGATGATGAATTTGCTAAAGATGTTGATGAAGAAGTTAATACGCTTGAAGAATTACAAGCAAAAACAAAAGATCAAATTAAAGAAACAAAAGAAGCTGCAGCTAAGGAAGCAATTCAAGATGCAGCAATTGAATTAGCAGTTGATAATGCTAAAGTTGATGAAATTCCTAATTCAATGATTGAAGAAGATGTTCATCGCCAAATGGATCAATACCTTGCAAATATGCAACAACAAGGAATTGACACAAAGATGTACTTCCAATTAACAGGAACAAGTGAAGACGATTTACACAAACAATTTGAAGAAGGCGCAGAACGTCGTGTTAAAACAAATCTTGTGTTAGAAGCTATCGTTGCCGCTGAAAAAATTGAACCTTCTGAAGAAGAAGTTTCATCTGAAATATCAAACTTAGCAGAACAATATGGTATGGAAGAAGAAGCAGTTCGTTCTGCTCTTTCAGACGATATGGTAAAACATGATATTGCTATCAAGAAAGTTGTTGACGAGTTAGCTGACTCAGCAGTTGAAGAAGCAAAAATGAAAAAATAAATAATTAATCGGATATTTTGATTAATCATTTTGAATGAATGAGATTGAAGCGAGTTTATTAGCTTCAATCTTTTTTGTTAAATACATTTGAACGTAAATATTCGCGAAATATTGCTTTATTTGGTACTATAGGTATGCATAAAGTAAAAGATGAGAAGAAAAATACGAGGTGGTAAAATGTTCGAAAATACTGAAGAAGGCGGACCCGTAAATTGTTCTTTTTGCGGTAAGTCACAAGATCAAGTAATGAAAATCGTTGCTGGACCTGGTGTTTATATTTGTAATGAATGTGTTGATTTATGTAAGGAAATTATCGACGAGGAATTCAGGGAACAAATGGATTCTGAACCATTACTTGTATTAAAACCACAAGCAATTATGAATAAATTGAATGATTATGTAATTGGGCAAGATCAATCTAAAAAAACGTTGTCAGTTGCGGTTTATAATCATTATAAACGAGTTAATCATATGCTTGAAGTTGACGAAGATAATGACGAAACAGAATTACAAAAAAGTAATATTTGTTTAGTTGGTCCTACGGGATCAGGTAAGACATATTTAGCACAAAGTTTAGCTAAAATTTTAAACGTACCATTTGCTATTGCAGATGCCACTACTTTAACTGAGGCTGGATATGTTGGTGAAGATGTTGAAAATATCCTTTTAAAATTATTGCAAAGTGCAGATTATGATGTTGCAAAAGCTGAAAAAGGAATTATCTACATTGATGAAATCGATAAAATTGCTAAGAAGAGTGAGAATGTTTCAATCACACGTGATGTATCAGGTGAGGGTGTTCAACAGGCACTTTTAAAGATTCTTGAAGGTACTATTGCAAGTGTTCCGCCTCAAGGTGGACGTAAACACCCACAACAAGAATTAATTCAAATAGATACTAAGAATATTTTATTTATTGTTGGTGGGGCATTTGCTGGAATTGAAACAATGGTCAAAAATCGATTAGGCGATAAAACGATTGGTTTCGGTGCTGAATCCAATTCTGAAACTATTGATGAACAAAATAGTGTTATGCAACAAATTATTCCAGAAGATTTATTAAAATTTGGATTAATTCCTGAATTTGTTGGTCGTTTACCAATTATGACAGCTTTAGAAGAATTAAAAGAAGAAGATTTAGTTCGAATTTTAACGGAACCTAAAAATGCATTGGTTAAACAATATACAAAACTTGTTGAATTAGATGGTGTGACGCTTGAATTCGAACCTGAGGCATTGTCACGAGTTGCCGAACTTGCTATTAAGCGAGATACTGGGGCACGAGGTTTGCGATCTATTATTGAAGAAACAATGCGTGATGTTATGTTTGATATTCCAAGCCAAGAAGACATCGAGCGCGTAATTATCACTAAAGCAACAGTTGATCAAACTGATGGTCCTGTAATAATTAAAGGGAGCAAGAAAGCAGCATCTTAAAGTCTTGTTAGAGTATAGTCATTTAAAGACTGTCAAATATAGTGAGTACACTCTAAAAAAAAGACATAGTAATGAATATAAATGTAGTATAATGAATTTAAGGTTAATAATTTTAATAAATAATAAAGGGTGGACGTCATGAATAAAACAATAAAAAAAGCGATTTTGTTCGGATTTTCTGGGGTATTGTTGGGTGGACTTGGGTTATTCAATAAGTCTGTTGAAGCTAAGGCTCCTGCAAATAATATTGGGTACAGTGTTCAAAGTATTCAATCTGATAAACAAGTTAAAGCTAGTTTGAAACAATCATACTTTGATTTGAAATTGGATGCTAAGGAAAAAGAAACGATTTCAGTTAAAATCTTTAATTCATCAGACAAAGCATTAAAAATTCGTAATGCTGTTTATACAGCATCTACAAATGATAATGGTCAGCTTGAATATGCAAAAGAATTAGCAAAAAAGAATATTGATAAATCAATGAAATATCCTTTAGCTTCACTTACTAAGTTAGATTCAGGTAGTGTCGTAACAGTTCCTGCTAAAGGAAGTAAAATCGTTAAGGCTACAATTACTATGCCAAAAGATAGTTTCAACGGTGTTTTGTTAGGTAGCTGGTATTTTGAAAAAGTTGATAATTCAACTAAAGAAACAAGTAATAAAAAAGGGATTTCAATTTCAAATGCATATTCATATGCAATTGGAATTAAAATTTTAGAGAAGAAGACGGTTGAACCAAATATGAATTTATTATCAGTTAAAGCTGGTATGAGAAACTATCGTAAAGGTGTATTCCCTGTATTCCAAAACGATAAAGCCGTAATTATTCCTAAATTAACAATTAAATCTGAAATTATGAAAAAGGGTTCAACAGATGTTTTAGAAAATACAACATTAAAGAACCTATCAATGGCTCCTAATTCAAATTTCAAATTCCCAATGCTTTATGACAAGGGTCAATTAGAAGCTGGAGACTACACATTAAAGGCTGTAGCAACAAGTGGTAAAAACACTTGGAAATTCAATAAAAACTTCACAATTACAAATGATGATGCAAGTAAGTACAACAAAGATGCTATTGGAGATCCACAAAAAGCAACAAATCCGCTATGGTATGTTGCTTTAGGTCTTGGTCTCGCAATCCTAGTGATACTAATCTTTTTCCTTATTAAAAGATATGTTGATAAGAAAAAAGCTGATAAGTAAGTATTTAATATTATTATTTATTTTATTTTTCAGTATGCTCGTGACACTTAAAAGTGTGTCTGCAGACATAACGTATGGGTACAGTACGTTACCTAATACGGTTAACAAATATGTTAAGAAAAATAATTCAGAATTTGCAATTTATTCTGATAGTAATAATAGAGAATCACCTTATTTGCAAATAATCGCAACTGATGGATTGACACCATCATGGCAATTGAAAGGTAGGCTACAATATAAGTCAAACGATATTGTACATGTTGACTTATTTCGGCCAAAGTTACAGTCTGGATTAAAGAATATGCCAAGAACTTATGGTGATCTAATTTCTGGAGATTCAACTAATATAACAGCAAATGCTAAAGATAGTAGTGGGGAATATTTATTTTATTGGCCCAATACTTTAATTCAGATTTTGACAACGCATGTGGTAACATATTCGGAAGTACAAATAATTTGGATTATCCAAACGGCAGCAACAAAATAAAAGCTTTACAACATCGAATTATTTAATTCATGTTGTAAAGCTTTTTGATTCAGATTAAGTTACATTAACACATTTTTATATGGTAAAATGGTTTGAGTATTGAAAGGAAGGTGTTTAATATGGATGTTCATAATGTTGAACTTGTTATGAGTGCCGTTGCACCAGCACAGTATCCAACAGATGGTATTCCTGAGATTGCACTGTCAGGACGTTCTAATGTTGGAAAATCATCATTAATAAATACGTTAATAAATCGTAAAAGTTATGCGAGAACTTCTAGTCAGCCTGGAAAAACGCAAACATTGAACTTTTATAACGTGGAACAAAAATTATTTTTCGTAGATGTTCCAGGATATGGATATGCAAAAGTGTCAAAAACAGAACGTGCAAAGTGGGGACAAATGATTGAAACCTATTTAGCAGAACGTACTTCTTTAAGAGGGGTCATTTCATTAGTTGATGCTCGACATGAGCCAACAAAATTAGATGTTCAAATGGTTGATTTTCTTCACTATTACGATATTCCTGTATTGGTTGTTGCGACAAAGAGCGACAAAATTTCTCGTGGTAAGTGGAATCAACATGAGAGTATCATAAGACGTTCATTGTCTTTGACACCTGAAGATGATTTTGTTTTATTTTCGGCTCAAGACAAATCTGGAAAAGAAGAGATTTGGCAATGGATTGAAAGTCATACAGAACTAGGAGAAAAAAATGGAATTTAATGAATATCAAGAAGCAGCAAATCGCACATTATATGGAACTGAACAAGTTTTAACAAATTGTGCATTAGGTGTTGCGGCTGAAGGTGGACAATTAGTTGATTTAATTAAAGATTATACTTTTAAAGGTCGAGAATTAGATAAAGTGAAATTAACTAAAGAAATGGGAGATGTACTTTGGTATTTATCCCAAATTGCTGAATGGGCCGATATTGAATTTGATGATGTTGCAAGAGATAATATTTTAAAATTAAATAAACGTTACCCAGATGGATTTAAAAAATAAAAAAATTCAGATAAGTTTATAACTTATCTGAATTTTTTTATTTTTTAGGTTTCGATTCTTTAACATCAGAACTAGGCTTCTCTTCCGTTTCTGAAGACTTAAGTTCAACTTTAGCAGGATCTTTAGGGTCAAGTGCAAATTTATCAAATAAACTTTCCAAGTTATCTTGGCGTTGGATTTTTAAGCTCATAATTGTAGCCTCCTTATGTAAATATAGAATAACAGTTTATTAAAATGAATACAAGACAACTGATTAATGCATAAAAAGCGCTTTAAATAACTTTTATATGTATAAAGTCATTTATTATATGTATTTAATTGCATAAAAAATCTTTGTAGCATATAATCGATTTATTCACTAATAAGAGAAATTAAAAAAGAGGAGTAAATTGATGCAAATAAATAAAAAATGGTTTATAGGTATATTAATCGCATTTTTCATGATGTTAGTTGGTAGTAATCAAGTAAGTGCTGCAACTGGTAACTCTTTACAGAATGTTAAGGATAAGGGAACGTTAGTACTTGGAACAAGTCCAGATTATCCACCCTATGAATTTCAAACAACAGTTAATGGCGATGATAAAATCGTTGGATTTGATATTTCAATTGCACAAAAAATTGCTAAAGACATTGGAGTTAAGTTAGTAATTAAGAAAATGGATTTTGACTCATTACTTGTTGGCTTAGAAACTAATAAAATTGATATGGTTATTTCAGGTATGAATCCGTCGGATGATCGTAAAAAAAGTATTGATTTTTCAGATGTTTATTACAATGGAAAACAAATGATGTTGGTTAATAAGACTGATGAAGATAAATATAAGACTTTAAATGATTTTTCTGGGCTATCAGTTGGGGCTCAAACTGGATCGCTTCAATATACAATGAGTAAAGAACAAATAAAAAATGTGAATATTAAAGGGTTGGCTAAAGTAACCGATTTAATTTTAGCGCTTAAAAGTGGTAAGGTAGCGGGTGTTGCCATGGAAGAACCAACTGCTAAAGCATACGCACAAAATGATAGTTCATTAGCAGTTGTTAATCCTGGATTTATCTCAGCGCCTGATGCAAGGGGAGCTGCAGCCGGATTTGCAAAGAATTCCGATACTTTGGTGGCAGCTGTAAATAAGTCTATTAAAGAAATTAAAAAGAAAAATTTAATAAATACGACATATTTACCTGAGGCTAGTAATTATTTAACAAAAAATACATCGGATAACACAATGATTCACTATTGGAAATATTTTGCCAAAGGAATTGGTTATACTTTATTAATAACGGCGGTTTCAGTTATTGTTGGTGTTATATTAGGAACGTTGCTAGCACTCATGCGTTTGGGCAAAAATAAAGTGATTAAAGTAATTGCAGTATCCTACATTGAATTTGTTCGTGGAACGCCTCTAATGATTCAAGTGATGTTTGTGTACTTCGGTATTGGAATGTTAGTAAATATTCCAGCGCTAATTGCAGGTATTATTGCTGTATCGCTTAATTCAGGCGCATATATAGCTGAAGTAATACGATCGGGAATCTCTTCTGTTGATGATGGACAAATGGAAGCAGCAAGAAGTTTGGGGCTTTCACAGAAAGAGACGTATCAGTCTGTTATTATTCCACAAGCACTAAAAAATATTTGGCCAGCTCTGGGAAATGAATTTATAACATTAATAAAAGAAAGTTCAATTGTTTCTATTATTGGTGTGACTGATTTAATTTATCAGATGAAAATGGTTCAATCAGCTACTTATAAAGGTATTGCGCCTATCTTTGTTGCAATGTTAATTTACTTTGTTTTAACATTTAGCTTATCTAAATTATTAAATTACTTTGAAGGGAAGATGAAGCATGTCTAAAATTATTGAAGTTAATAAATTAAGAAAATCCTTTGGAAAAAATGATGTTTTAAAAGATATTTCTGAATCAGTTGATAAAGGACAGGTTATCTGTGTGATTGGACCATCAGGATCTGGTAAAAGTACCTTTTTACGTTGTCTGAATCTACTTGAAGTTCCTACATCAGGGGATATTTTATTCGAAGGTGAAAATTTAACAAGTTTAAATGAAAAAGACTTAAATCAATTGAGAGAAAAAATGGGGATGGTTTTTCAAGGTTTTAATTTGTTTCCAAATATGAATGTAATTGAGAATATAAAATTGGCTCCCATGAAAGTTAAAAATATATCAGATAAAGAGTCAGCTGATATAGCTACCAATTTATTAGAAAAAGTTGGATTAGCAGATAAGGCACTACAATATCCAGATAGTTTATCTGGTGGTCAAAAGCAACGAGTTGCGATTGCCAGAGCATTAGCCATGGATCCAGAAGTACTCTTATTCGATGAGCCAACTTCAGCATTAGATCCTGAAATGGTCGGAGAAGTACTTAAAGTTATGAAAACGTTGGCTAGTGACGGAATGACGATGGTAGTTGTGACACATGAAATGGGTTTTGCTAGAGAAGTAGCAGATCAAATTTGGTTCATGGATCAAGGATATATTCAAGAAAAAGGACGTCCAGAAGATGTTTTTGATCATCCGACGTCAGAACGTGCGCAAGATTTTTTATCAAAGATATTGTAAAAAAATAGATTTCAGATAGACTCCCGTCTATTTGGAATCTATTTTCTTTATTCAAACGCTTGTTCGGGGTATAATTAAAGCATATATTAACGTAAAGAAGGTGCCTCGATTGGCTTCAGAGCATATCGAAAATAAATTAGCATTATTACCAGCATTACCAGGATGCTATATCATGAAAAATTTAAATAGTCAGATTATTTATGTTGGGAAAGCAAAAAATTTAAAAAATCGGGTGCGTTCTTACTTCAAAAGTGCGCATGATGGAAAAACAGCTAAATTGGTTTCTCAAATTGTTGATTTTGAAACAATTATTACATCCACTGATAAAGAAGCATTTCTGTTGGAAATTACTTTAATTCAAAAACATCAGCCGTATTATAATATAAAATTAAAGAAAGGTACTGGATATCCATATATTAAAATTACAAATGAAAAAGACCCAATGATGCAAATCGTTAGTCAGGTTAATAAGGACGGTGGATTTTATTTTGGTCCTTATCCAAATGTTTATGCAGCTCAGGAAACATTGCAGTTTTTACAAAAAGTTTATCCTTTAAGAAGATGCAATGGATTTCAGAAGCGACCATGTTTGTATTATCATATGGGGCAATGTTTAGGCTCTTGTTTTAAAGAAGTTCCGCATGAAAAATATGAGGCTCAAATAAAAAAAATCAAATCATTTTTAAATGGTAATGTGATTGTAGCAAAACAAAAACTAAAAAAAGAAATGAGTAAGGCAGCGGATGAAATGTTATTTGAACGTGCCGCTGAATTACGTGATCAAATTCATTTTATTGAAGTTACTGTTGAAAAACAAAAAATCATTTCAAATGATAATACACCTAGAGATTTGTTTAATTTCTATCTGGATAAAGGTTGGTTGTCAATTCAAGTTTTCTTTATTAGGCAAGCACGATTAATGAAGCGAGAAAAAAGACTTTTTCCAATTGTAACAACGGCTGAAGAAGAAATGGCAACTTTTATCCTTCAGTTTTATAATCGAAAAAATAATGTGTTACCAAAAGAAATATTAGTTCCAGCAGGAATTGATACAGATATCTTATCTGATATCTTACAAGTACCAATTCGGACACCACAACGTGGGCAAAAAAGTGAACTTTTAAAATTAGCTAAAAAAAATGCTCGCTTAGTTCTTGAAGAAAAATTCAGATTACTAGAATTAGATGGGCGCAAAACAACTGGTGCCATGAAAGAAATTACAGACGCTATGGGGATTCCAGAAGGTCATCGAATAGAATCTTTTGATCACTCACATATACAAGGGACTGATCTGGTATCAGCCATGGTTAGTTTTATTGATGGTAAACCTGAGAAGAGCGAATATCGCAAATATAAGTTGAATACAGTTGATCATGCGGATGAAGCAGCAAGTACACGTGAAGTTGTTCGCCGACGTTATACACGTCTTTTGAAGGAAGGTAAGCCTATGCCAGATTTAATTTTAATGGATGGTGCTGAAATACAAATAGAAGCTGCAAAAGACGTTTTAAGTAATGAATTAGATTTAATGATTCCAGTAGCGGGGATGGTTAAAAATAACAAGCATAAAACATCTGATTTAATGTTTGGTGATGCTGATCAAAGACTATCATTGGATCCAAAGAGTGAAGGGTTTTACCTTTTACAAAGGATTCAAGATGAAGTCCATCGATTTGCCATTACCTTTCATCGTCAAGTTCATTCAAAGAACTCACTTAGTTCTCGTTTAGATTCTATCCAGGGTGTTGGGCCAAAAACCAAAACGAAATTGTTAAAAGAATTTGGGTCGATGAAACATATTAAAGACGCTTCAATGGAAGAGTTACAAGGATTAGGTATTTCAAAGACAGTCGCACAAACAATAAAATTATCATTATAAATTTACAAAAGGAGTCCTTAATGACAGAGATTTATGTCATTAAGGACTCCTTTTTATTTTAAAATAAAGAAGAGCTATCAGGTATTATCCTGATAGCTCTTCAAAGTTAAACGAATTATTTCTTATTTTCTTTTGCAACTGGACGCCAGATACCGAGGATAATCCCTGCAACTGCAGCACCAATTAAAACAGAAAGTAAGTAGAACGTTTTATTTGTAGCTAAGGCAATTACCCAAAGACCACCATGAGGTGCAGGAACAGAGACGTTCCAGAATTGACTTAAACCACCACCGATTGCAGCACCAATTACACTTGATGTAATGACGTGTAATGGATCTGCTGCTGCGTAAGGAATAGCACCTTCAGTAATAAATGAAATACCAAGAATGTAGTTTGACAAACCGGCTTTTCTTTCATCTTCAGAAAATTTATTTTTCCAGAATGTTGATGCAATAGCTATTGCAAGTGGAGGAATCATACCACCAACCATAACAGCAGCCATCATTTTACCATCACCAGTAGAAGTGAAGACACCAATTGAGAATGTATAAGCTGCTTTGTTAAATGGACCACCCATATCGATAGCCATCATAGCAGCAAGAATTGTACCGATTAAGACGGCATTGGCTGTTCCCATATGAGTTAAGAAATCTGACAAGACATGATTAATTTGTGCGAAGATAGGATTAACCATAAAGAACATAATCGCGCCGACAATTAATAAGGATAAAATAGGGTAGATTAGGATAGGTTTCATCCCATCTAGTGATTTTGGTAAGTTTTTAAAGAGTTTTTTAAGACCGACAATAACATAACCGGCAATAAAACCAGCTGCTAAACCACCTAAGAAACCAGAAACAGATTCAGTTTTAATAACATTTGCGGCAGCAAAGTTAGCCATGTAACCACCAACAATACCAGGCATAAGGGCAGGACGATCACCAATACTCATAGCAATAAAACCGGCTAAGATAGGTACTAAGAAAGCAAATGCATAATTACCAATTCCATTTAAGAAGATAAAAGTTTGTGAACTTGAGCCACCGGGAACGTATTGTTCAACGATGAATGAGAGTGCCATTAAGATACCGCCACCAACAACAAATGGTAACATGTGTGATACACCGTTCATTAAGTTCTTATAAATTTCATTCCAAACACTACCAGAGGTTTCTTCATCATTTTCAGCAGCGTCGGTTCCTTTAGCATGATAAATAGGTGCTTTTCCGTTTACTGCGGCAGTAATCAATTCTTCGGCTTTTTTAATACCATCGGTAACAGGACGGTTAATTAAAGGTTTGCCATCGAAACGATCCATAGCAACTTTTTTATCAGCGGCGACAATGACACCAGACGCACGTTTAATTTCTTCGTCAGTTAAACGATGCTTAATACCTTCTGAGCCATTTGTTTCAACTTTAATGTCAACGCCCATCTCTTCAGCTTGTTTGATGAGGGCAGCTTCAGCCATATAAGTATGAGCGATACCAGTAGGGCAGGCTGTTACAGCGACCACGTATGGATTACCTGATGGTTTAACATCAGTGTTTTTAGCAGCAAGTTGTGCAGCAGCTTCTTTTGCTTCTTTTTCATTTTCAGCGGCAGTGAAGGCAGCTTGAACCTCATCTGGAGTTGTGACTGTTTTTAATTTATCAACTAAATCGGGATTAATTAATAGACTTGATAAAGCAGCTAATGCTTGTAAATGGGCATCGTTTGCACCTTCAGGAGCAGCAATCATGAAAAATAAAAATGTAGGTTGACCATCAAGTGAATCATAGTCAAGTCCTGCTTTACTTTTAGCAAATAGGACAGTAGCACGTTTAACAGCTTTATTTTTTGCATGTGGCATGGCAATACCTTCACCGATACCAGTAGTTGATTGTGCTTCACGTTTTAGAATGTCTTGTTTGTAAAGTTCCTCATCATCAATCACGCCAGCCTCAAAGTATTTATGTACCATTTCATCAATTGCTTCGGCTTTTGTTGTTGCTTGAAGATCCATAATCATGACATCTTTAAGTAATAATTCATTTAAGTCCATAGTGTAAAACTCCTTTTATAATAGTTAGATTTTCTTAATATCAATTTGTGGTAAAATTTCGTTAATTTTTTCAATAGTTGCAATATCTTCAGAAAATGCAGTTGCGGAGCCACAAGCTAGTCCATATTTAAAACTTTCAATAGGATCATTAGTTTTTGCAAAGGTACCTGTAAAACCAGCAATCATTGAATCGCCAGCACCAACTGAATTAATAACAGTCCCTTTAGGCGCATTACTTTGGTAAACAGCATCTTTAGTAATCAATAGGCCGCCATCGCCAGCCATTGAAATTAAAACATGTTGTGCACCTAATTCTAATAATTTTTGACCATATTTCACAATATCGTTGATACCGTTTAAAGTAACATTGAATAATTCGGCTAATTCATGGTGATTTGGTTTCACGACGAGAGGTTTTTCACTAATTGTTTTCAATAGTGCTTCACCAGTTGTATCAATAACAAATTGTGCGCCTTTAGAACGAATTACTTTAATTAATTCATAATAAAAATCTTGAGATAGGTTAGGAACTAAACTACCAGCTAAAATGACAGTATCATCAGACGTCAATGTTTCAAATTGCTCATTGAATAGTTTAAGTTCATCATCTGATATTAGAGGACCCTTACCATTTATTTCGGTTTCTTGGTCAGCTTTTATTTTAATATTAATTCTAGAATCAGCTTTTATTTTTGTAAATTGAGTATCTAGGTGATTAGCTATCATAGCTGACTTAATAAATTCACCTGTGAATCCACCAATAAAACCAAGTGCTTTATTAGGTTGATTCAATTCATTTAAAATTCGGGAAACGTTTATACCTTTACCACCTGGTAATTTTGTATCATAATCCATCCGATTAACTTCGCCAAGCGTTAACTTATCTAGTTGAACGATGTAATCAATAGAAGGATTTAAAGTTACTGTGTAAATCATTGTTGTACCTCCAAAATTTTTGTTTGTGTTTTATAATTTTCAGAATCAGTTACCGGCAATTTATCAGTGATAATTGTAGCCTGATTAAGATCTGCAACTTTAATGAATGAAACTTGGTTAAATTTTGATTTGTCGGCTAAAACATAAGTTTGTCGACTTTGATGAATTGCGGCCAGTTTAACTGCGGCTTCTTCAGGATCTGGTGTGCTAAATCCAAATTTATTGTTAATTGAATTAATACCGAGAAAGACTAAATCAAATTGAAGGTTCTTGATTGATTTAATACTATCAGCTCCCACAATAGCCTTTGTATTAGCTTTAACTTGACCACCGATGACGATTGTTCTAATATCATTTTCAGAAAGAGAAAGTGCATGATTAACACCGTTTGTAACAACAGTTAGATTGTTAACTAACTTAAGATAGGGAATCATTGCGAAAGTTGTACTACCAGCATCAAGAAAAATCACATTATTAGGTTTGATTAAATTTGCAGCAGCTTTAGCAACTGCTATTTTATTTGGCGTATTTAATGAAAATTTTTCTTCTAAATTTGCTTCAACTTTTAATGATTGGATGCTTTGTGCACCACCATGAACTCTTACTAATTCACCATCAGTTTCAAGCTGCTGTAAATCGCGTCGAACAGTTGATTCTGAGACATTTAATTTATGACAAATATCTTGTAACTTAATATAACCATGTTTGTCAATTTCAGAAATAATATATTGGCACCTTTCAATTGTAAGCACTTTCTCAACTCCTTATAAATAAAATACCACCAAAAACATTCAAAATCAACCAAAAACATTCAAAAATACCAAAAAAATTTGAAATATGAGAAATTGGCTTGAATTTTTAAAAGAGTTAAGTAAATACATAGACAAATGACTTTTTCTTCTTTAAAATAGTAAGTTAGTAGTCAACGGAAAGAATAGGTGATCGTATGTTTATAGATCAAGTTACAATTGAAATAAAAGCAGGTAAAGGTGGCGACGGGATGGTAGCGTTCCGTCGAGAAAAATATGTACCTAATGGTGGACCAGCCGGTGGTGATGGTGGCCGTGGTGGTAGTATTGTATTTGAAGTAGATGAAGGATTAAGAACTTTAATGGATTTTAGATACAGTAAACATTTTAGAGCTGAATCTGGTGAAAAAGGAATGATTAAAGGGATGCACGGACATGGTGCACCTGATAAAAGAGTTCAAGTACCAGAAGGAACAACAATTAAAGATGCTGAAACAGGAGCAGTAATCGCTGATCTCGTTCATAAAGGAGATTATGCTGTTGTTGCCAAGGGTGGTCGAGGTGGTCGTGGCAATATTAGATTTGCTAGTCCTAAAAATCCAGCTCCAGAAATTTCTGAAAATGGTGAACCTGGAGTAGAACGTAAAATTCAACTTGAATTAAAAGTTTTAGCTGATGTTGGGTTAGTTGGATTTCCATCTGTCGGTAAGTCAACGCTTCTTTCAGTTGTGACAAGTGCCAAACCTAAAATTGCAGATTATCATTTTACAACGTTATCACCTAATTTAGGGATGGTTCGTTTAGATGATAACCGTGATTTTGTTATTGCTGATTTACCCGGATTGATTGAAGGGGCTTCAGTTGGCGTTGGATTAGGAATTCAATTTTTACGTCATATTGAGCGGACACGTGTTATTCTTCATTTAGTTGATATGAATCCTGAAGAAGGTCGTGATCCGTTTGACGACTATCTTAAGATTAATAAAGAATTAAAAAATTATGACCCTGAATTACTTGAACGTCCGCAATTAATTGTGGCAAGTAAGATGGATATGCCAGGGGCTGCAGAACAGTTAGAAGCATTTAAAAAACAATTGGCAGAAGATTCTACAGTGGAAGAAACACCTCGTGTATTTTCTACTTCTTCTATTACTCGTGAGGGACTACAAACCTTAATGAATGTAGCTGGTGATTTATTGGAAGAAACACCAATGTTCCCAGCACTAAACTTGAAAGAACAAGAAGCACAACAAAAAATCTATGATTTCGAAAAAGAACAAGAAAAATCTGCACCTGATTTTGTTATTAATAGGGATGAAGATTTAACTTGGGTTCTTTCTGGAGAAAAATTAGAACGTCTATACCAAATGACAAATATGGACCGAGACGAAAGTTTGATGCGTTTTGCACGTCAACTTCGTGGTATGGGTGTCGATGATGCTTTACGTGAACGTGGTGCTAAAAGTGGGGATATAGTGAGAATTGATAAATTCTCATTTGAGTTCGTTGAATAATTCGGAATATTAATAATTTACGGTTACGCTATCAGCAAATAAAAGGGTAATTTATATAAGATAAGAGGAGAACGGAACAAGATGGATAAGAAAAAAAGATTAAAAAAAGCCAGATATATTACTGGCTTTGATGGCGTGAGGACATTGGCTGTTATTGGGGTTATCCTTTATCACCTCGTGCCATCTAGTCTACAAGGTGGATACTTAGGTGTACCGATATTTTTTGTTGTATCGGGTTACTTGATTACTGATTTACTTAATCAGGAATGGGAACAAAATAAAAAAATTGATGTTCTAGGCTTTTATATTCGACGGGTTCGACGACTTTATCCAGCGTTATTGACGATGTTGATTGCAACTATTGCCTATATAACACTATTTCAAAGAGAGTTATTGAAAAATATTCAAGAAATTTTCGCATCAAATTTGTTATATGTTTATAATTGGTTTCAAGTTTTGCACAAAGAATCATATTTTGATCATTTCGGGACGCCATCACCATTTACGCATCTTTGGTCGCTATCAATTGAAGGTCAGTACTATTTTTTCTGGCCTATTATAGTGGCGTTGCTAATTGTGTTTTTAAAACGAAAAGAACGGATTTTTAATCTTATCTTTATCTTAGCTTTTATTTCCGCATTAGCGATGGCCTTCTTGTATAAAGCAGGATCTGATCCAAGTCGTGTCTATTATGGAACGGATACAAGAATGTTTTCAATTTTATTGGGGTCAGCACTTTCATTTATTTGGCCAAGCAGTTCTTTAAAAAAGGAAATTTCAAAAAAAGGCCGATTTGTTTTAGATGCGTTAGGTATAGTATCGCTCATAACAATTATTAGTTTGTTTTTGACTATGTCAGATCAAAGTTCGCTTGTTTATCGTGGAGGGATGTTTTTCTTTTCAGTTTTAGTTATGATTTTTGTAGCTACAATTGCACATCCTGGAGCGGATATGAACAAAATTATGACAAATCCTGTTTTTACTTGGGTTGGTAAGAGAAGTTATGGCATTTACCTATATCAATTTCCAATAATGGTATTCTATGAGTCAAAGATTCAGAGTATAGGTGATCATCCATGGCTAAACGCGCTAATTGAAATATCTATCATTTTATTAGTGAGTGATTTGTCATATCGATTCTTAGAAAGACCTCTACAAAGATTTAATTATAAACAAACATTTACATTTATTAAAGAAACCTTTACAAAGGATATTAAAAAAACTCGTCAAAAATTTTCTATTATTGTGGGTGCATTAATAATTGGTATAGCGTTGTTTGGAATAATTAACGGACCAAGTCTTTCAATTACTGGAGTGAATGCTTTACAGAATACTATTAGTGAGAATGCTAAAGTAGCTGATAAAAAGAATGCTGACGCATTAAAAAAACCGAGCTCGTCTAGTTCTAAGAAAAAACAATCAAGTAGCAAAAGTGCTTCTAAAACTAGTTCTTCAAAAGTAGTTGCTGAAAAACAAAGCCCAACATCATTAACAAAGGCTGAGACAAAAAAAGCCTCAAGCGTATATGCAACGGCAATTGGTGATTCTGTATTGGCAGATGGAGAAAACATATTACAAGATGATTTCCCACATATGTATGTTGATGCAAAAGTCGGTCGTCAGGTATATACAGCTGCTGATGATATTAGGTTGTTGGCTAAGCAAGGTAAACTTCAAGATAACGTTGTTATTGGTTTAGGGACAAATAGTCCATTTACAACCGATCAGTTTGACGATATTATGAGTGCAGTTGGTTCGGGGAAACAAGTTTACTGGATTAATGTACATGTCCCAACAAGGCGTTGGGAAGGTACCGTTAATAGCATGTTGGAGACACAAAAGAAAAAATATTCAAATTTGCATATAATTGATTGGTATTCATATAGTAAGGATCATACAGAGTGGTTTTATGATGATAATGTTCATCCAGATCCCGATGGTTCAAAGTATTATGCAACGTATATTGCAAGACAATTAATTAAAAATATGTAAAATACTTAAGAAGCCCTACAAACTATGGTTTGTAGGGCTTCTTATTTTTGGGTCTGCGTCAAATAGTGTTGGTGAGACGATAAACGTCTAATTTAATTAAGGGAAATCCAAAAGGATTTCCTTTTTTTAGTTATGAATTAATAAAATTCTTTCAAATAGATGATGCCAGTTTCTGAAACCGTAACAGCTACGTTTAAGTGTTTTAATTTTTCGGTTAAGTCCCTCTATAGGGCCATTTGAATATGGTGAAGATAAACTATTTTTAATATAATGCTGATTCTTTTTAAAAGTGGTTATTACAGTATCCATTTCACTGTTATTAGGTTGATAGTCTTCTAATAACTGAGTTAAATTAGAAGTGTCGGCTTTATTGATAGCTAATAAAATATCTTGATATGTTTCATAGACTTTTTTGAAGTTAGAACTTTGTTCTAATCCTAAATCAACAACATTCTGTTGCGTCATATATTCTTTCGTACTAAAAAAATAAACAGATTTTGAACTTTCTAGTTCTGTTTCTTGTTTGTGAAAAAGGCGCCACTGAGTTTTTAAAGCTTTGTAATAATCCCTTTATGGTTGTCAGATGAAATAATATAATTTCATCCGATAATCATGGAGGGATTTTTGTATGTCC